>DASUEW010000410.1:0-9242 GCA_036274875.1 Ilumatobacteraceae bacterium | reverse complement strand
TCAGGCGACCTCGCCGTCTTGGTGATGGTCGAACGTCAACATGGCAAGGTCGGTCACCTCCCGCCCCAGGACTGGTCGTTGCGGGTCACGCTGGCGTTTCGTCGGGAACGAGGGGTGTGGCGGCTCGTGCATCGCCACGCTGACCCGCTCGTCCACCCGATCACGTTCGACCAGCTCGCTGTACTGGCCCGAGGCTGACACGACCCCTCCCAACACGCTACATCCGGCGCCGCGTCACGGGGTTCGGGTCAGCGTGATGGCACTCGTCGTGGCACGGCAGCCTCCGATGTCGACACACCCGTTGGCGTTGTACGTCAGCGTGAGCGGGTCGGGATCGGCGCCCGCGATTGTGTAGGTGCCGGATCCCTGCATCGTGAAACCGTCACCCGATCCGGTGTATGCGAGGGCGCCGGCGGTCGGGCTGGCCGGCGTGAAGGCGAATTCCACATCGAACCCTTGCCCAGCTCCCTGCAGCGTGAACGGCGCGGCAAGGTCGGCGATCGTTCCCGAGAACGTCACCTCGGTGCCCCCGCTCGCGGTGTACGTCCCTACCGTGTCGAAGTCGATCGATGCCTTGGCGACGCCGCGCTTGGAGCGGGCTTCCAGCGACACCGTGCCGCTCTTGTTGATCTCACCGGGGGCGGTGTAGGTGAACGTGGCGTCGGCGGCGACCTTGGTCGCTGACGGCTCGACTCCGGCGCCACCGGCGGTGAGGGTGGCGGTCACGGTGCCACCCGCCGGCAAGCCGTCGATCCTGCTGCGCGGCGGAGCGGAGATGGTGGAGGTACTGCTCGTCTTCAATCCCTTCGGCCCCGGGGAGGCGGTCGGTTGCAGCCTGACGCAACGGCCCGACTGCCAGCCCTTCTGGGCCGCCTCGGCAACCGTGTGTGCACCCAAGTAGGCGTACATCACGCTCAGCGACGAGGCGGATTGTCGAAGTGTTGCGCTCGCCGGTCCTGCGCCGCTCTGGGTCAGCGTCGCACCGACCGCCTTGGTGTCGCCGATCGACCCGGAAACATCGACAAGGCTGCTCGTGCCTCCGGCGAATTCAGCCCACTGCATGCGGTAGTCAACATCAGTCGAGGCGAGCTTGGCATCGTCGTCGACCTGGCCGGTGATCGTCAGGTCGAGGATCCCCTCTTGCCCCGTCGACCCTCCGGCGGTGGTCGTCGAGACGTCGATCGTCGCCTTCCCCTCGAAGTGGCCCGTGGCGTCAGGGCACGGGTCGACCTCGATCTGCACGCGCAGCTTGGTGGTCACGCCATGGCTTTCGAACGGCGGCAGGTCGGTGATCATCTCCACGTGCTCCAACGACCCGGAGACCGTGGTGTGTTCCCCCCACTTCGCCGCACCGACCTCGCCATCCCTGACGTCGTTCGTCGACGACACGATGCTGTCGGCGCCCAGCATGACGACCAAGATCCCGCCGAACAACCCCTCGCCCAGGTTCGGCGCCGCCGGCGCCGCCGCCGGGCGGCGCAAGCCCGACATCACGATCGGCGCGGCGACGATCTCCCGCGCCCAACCGACGATCGCCTCGGAGTGCGCGGCGAACGCCGCGTCCGCAGCCTCGGGACCGCCGAGCGCAGCCTCCAAGCCCGAAATGGTCCACAGCTCACGCTCGAGCTCGGCGTCCAACGCCGCGAGGCGCGCCTCTTGGTCCTCCGGTGACAACGCGATGAGGTTCGCCAGCTCGGCATCGAGCAGGTCCACATCCACCTCACCGTCGACACCCGCAGGAGCCGAGTCGGTCGCGGTGGAGGCGTCGGTCACGAGAGACCCATTGGTGGATGCAGGGTCGCTTTCACGCGACGTACTCGCGGTACCTGCGTTGTCGTCGCCACCGCACGAACTGAACAACATCGCAACGGAGCCGACGGCCGCGACCAGGCGGTAGCCGCGACGAACGCTCACGTGTCGATCATCGCCACATCGCCATGACGTTGAGTAAAGCGCGCCATTGCGTCAAAGCGGGCTTCCACCCAGATACTTCGAACAAACCCCGGGGACACGTGCGGCGAAGTCGTCGCTGTCGGCATGCGCACCTATCGTCGAATTCGGTCCGCGCCGCGTCGCGACGATCGTCGGCCTCTGGCGCTGACGGCACAACACGCGAAGCGCCAAGTAGGGACACAACCGAGCCGCTCGGGTGAATCGGCGGCCCGACGGGTCTATGGTGACTGAGCGGCGTCCTCCGGACCTTGGGGCGTCGGTCGAATGGAGGCGCGTCATGTCAGCGATCTTCGAACTGTTCCGAGATGACGCGGGCTGCTACCGGTTCCAACTCAAGTCGGCATCCGGCGAAGTCATCGCCCTCAGCGACAGGTACACGACGCGGGAGGGCGCCGAAGTCGCGATCGAATCGATCCGCCACAGTGCCGCCGCCACGTTCGTCGACGACACGACCCGGATGTCGACGTTCGAGCTGTCCGGCGACGGTGGCTGACGTGACGTTGCACATCGCGGAGCACCGGGCGGGTCCGCGAGGGCCGGTCGTGGGATGCATCGATTGGGGTTGATGCATCGATCCGGTTTGATGTAAAATCGCATTCGTGGCTTCAGTGGGAGTCGAGAAGGAGCTGTCGCCGCAGGGGTTCCTGCAGCTGGCGGGGCATCCGTGGCGGTGGCGACTGTTGAGCGAACTGGCTCGCAGCGATCTGATGGTGCACGAGCTGACGGATCTGTTGGGGCAACCGCAGAACCTGGTCTCCTACCACCTCGGAAAGCTCCGTGACGGCCGCCTGGTCTCGGCGCGGCGTAGCTCCGCCGATGGCCGCGACGCCTACTACACGGCCGACCTGACCCGACTGCGAACGCTGCTGGCTGCAACCGGTAGGGCGCTGCACCCCGGCCTGCAGCTCGCCCCGCCGCGAGACCACGCGGACGCCCGCCCCGGCGCCGCGAGCGTTCGGGTGCTGTTCTTGTGCACCGGCAACAGCGCCCGTTCGCAGATGGCCGAGGCACTGGCCCGGGCGCGATCCGGTGGGAGGATCGAGGCGCACAGTGCCGGTAGCCACCCCAAGGCGCTGCATCCGAACGCGCTGCGGGTGCTGCGGGAGCACGACATCGAGCTGGCCGGTCAGCAGCCAAAGCACCTGGGCGTGTACGCCGGGACGCGCTTCGACTCGGTCATCACGCTGTGCGACCGAGTGCGTGAGGTCTGCCCCGAGTTTCCCGGGCACCCCGAGGTCATCCACTGGAGCATCCCCGACCCGACAACCGCCGGCGAGGACGACGCCGCCACATACCCGGCATTCCAGCGCACCGCCGCCGAGTTGGAGACTCGCATCGGCTTCCTCGTCGGTGCTCTCGCCGACCCGACCACCGCCGGCGCCCCCGAGGCGCATTGGCCAACCCCAGGAGGAGCGTCATGACGAAACCGGACGAGATGGTGAATGTCCGCTACATGGTCGACGACGTGCAGACCGCGATCGACTTCTACACCGAGCACCTCGACTTCGAGCTGCTCACGAGCGCCCTCCCCGCGTTCGCTGACGTCGCCCGCGGCCGCCTGCGGCTGCTGCTCAGCGGGCCCCGCAGCTCCGCCGGTCGACCGATGCCCGACGGAGCTACGCCGGGGCCCGGCGGCTGGAACCGCATCCACCTCGTGGTCGATGACATCGCCGAGGAGGTCGCCCGACTCCGCGATGCCGGCCTGCGGTTCCGCAACGACATCGTCACCGGCCCCGGCGGCTCCCAGATCCTGCTCGAGGACCCCTCCGGCAACGTGATCGAGCTGTTCCAACCCGCCGGCGCCTGACCACCGCTGCACGGGCCGACGAACTGGAGAGTTCCCACATGCGGCCGATCGGGCATCATCGAGTCGACAACACGACGAAGGAGTACACATGAGCGACCCGATGAAGCAGGCCTGGAACGACGTCGGTGAGGGTTTCTCGATGCTGGGCCGGATGATGAAGGAGCGATACCAGACCGCCGATGCCGGCGGTGCCGACGATGCCGCAGCTGCCGCCAGCGCACAGGACGACGACGCGCTCCGCGCCGCGTTCGCCAAGCTCCTCGCAGCGGGCCGCGAGTTCAGTGACCGCGCCGTCGATGTCGCTCGGGACGACGACGTGAAGGCGCAAGCCAAGCGGGTGGCGGCCTCGCTCAACGACGCCGTGACGGCCACCGTCGATCTGATCGGGGAGCATGTCGATGGGCTGTTCAACCGATCCAGGGGCCACGACTCGACGTCCGAGGAGTCGACGTCGAAGACGCTGCCGACGAAGCCCGCCAGCGACGACTGAAAGAGTCGCGCCGCAGGCGCCCGGCCGCCACCAGCGGTGTCCGCCACACCGCGGCGGCAATAATTGCCGCGTGAGTGCCCTGGACGGCATCGAGGTTTCCGGAGAGTCGCCGGATCGTGTCCCGGCGGCGATGATCGCCGCGCGGCGCGTCGCCGAGGTCCGGGACCGTCCTGATGGCCGACTGGAACTGCTCGGGTCGTCCTACGCGCCACCTCCAGGTACCGCGCCGCTGCATCTCAGGTATCAACGCGCGGCGCTCGCGTTCATGGGATGGCAGCTCCGACGTGGCCTCCTCAATCCGCTCTCTCATGAGCGTCCGGGTAGCCCATGGTGGAGGGCAGTGAACGAACGACTGTTGCGCGACACCTGTGAGGCGCGCTCGCGCGTCCTCGGGCATCCGGGTCCGGCGTCGTCGCCCAGCGTCGAGCCGTCGGTCCGCTTCGCCCGTCAACCATCGCCGCGCTCGTGGTACCTGGCCCACAACATCACGATCGTCAGGGCGTACCTCGACCACCGCGACCTGGCCGAGCGCGAGAACCGGGTCGAGCGGTTCTTCATCAACCTCGTCCTCGTCCGCGTGCTGTACGCCCATGCGCTCGTCGCCGCGCCCCGGCTTGCATTGTCCTGGCTGGCCCCCACCGCTCGATGGCTCGGCGATCCGCGGCTGGACATGACCGGCATGTTCCTGTCGGTGTCGCGGATCCTGCCGCACCAGTACCCACTGAACCGTGAGCTCGACTTCTACATCGCCGACGAGCACGCCCTCGGCCGGCTCCTCGACTTGGGCATCATCGTGCCACGTCTCTCCGAGCTGTACCGCTGGTCGGCCGACGAGCTGCAGATCCCGGATGTGACCGACCTGGTCCACGACGCCACGCCGGCGTATGCGTGGGATCCGAACGACCGCGATCCCTGGGCGCCGGCGCCGAGTCGGCTGGTCCGCGCCGTGCGCCGGGCACTCCCGGCACCGAATCGGCGGAGGGCCTGAAGGCCGGCGTCGCGGGCGTTGGCGCCGAGGCGCCACAGGATCCGATCGCTCGAAACCGGTCGCCACGTGACCGGTTTGCGTTCTTAGGGTGACGGTGCAGAGGAAACCGAACCGAAAGAGGAGAGACGACCATGTCGGAGCGAGACGGCTACATCACCGGTGTCCCATGTTGGGTCGACACCAGCCAGCCCGACCCCGAAGCCGCCCTGCCGTTCTACAGCGGCCTGTTCGGATGGGAGTTCGAGAACGTCATGCCCGATGGCTCGGCGGGCACCTACTTCATCGGCCGCATCCGCGGCGGAGACGTCGCCGCGGTCGGGGCAATCCCCGACGGCGCGCCGCAGGTCCCCCTGTGGAACACGTACGTGTGGGTCGACAGTGCCGACGAGACGGTGGCCAGGGCCCGTGATGCCGGCGGCGTTGTCGTGAGCGAGCCCTTCGACGTCCTGGACTCGGGGCGGATGGCAGTCCTCACCGATCCGGAAGGGGCCGCGTTCTGCGTCTGGCAAGCGAAGGAACACCGGGGCGCGAAGGTCGTCAACGAGCACGGAGCGCTGAACTTCAACGGCCTCGCCACCCGCGACCCCGAAGGCGCCGAGGCGTTCTACGGCGCCGTGTTCGGTTGGCACATCCTGGCGTTGGACTCCGGTCCGATGTGGGCGCTGCCCGCCTACGGCGAGCACCTCGAAGCGGCCAGCCCGGGTCTTCGCCAGCAGATGACGCAGATGGGCGCGCCCGAGGGGTTCATCGACGTGGTCGCCGCCCTCAATCCGATCGCCGACGACGACTCCACCACGCCGGCGCACTGGAGCGTCACGTTCGCCGTCGACGACGCCGACGCCACCGCGGCGACGGCGAAAACGCTCGGCGGCGAGGTCGTCGCCGGCCCCTTCGACGCCCCGTGGACCAGGATGGCTGTGATCAAGGACCCGCAGGGCGCGACGTTCATCGCCAGCCAGTTCGTCCCCGAGAACAAGGACCTCGACGTGCCCGCATCGTGATGGCCGACGCTCACCGCGAACCCCCGTCGGAGCGATCTTCGACTCGCTCGGGATGACGAACCTGGACCCGGTCGAACCTACATTGGGTACGTCCCCAACTCGGAGGTTCATGTGAACAACCCGGTGATCGTCGAGGCTGGCCGCACCGCAGTCGGCAAGCGCAATGGCTACTTCGCCGACGTCCACGCCACGCACCTGCTGTCGTACGCCCAGGTCGGCGTGCTCAGCCGGGCCGGGGTCGATCCGGGGCAGGTTGGCCAGGTGGTCGGCGGATGCGTCACCCAAGCCGGCGAGCAGGCCAGCAACGTCACCCGCACCGCGTGGCTGTCGGCCGGGCTGCCCTACCACGTGGCGGGCACCACCATCGACTGCCAGTGCGGCTCGTCACAGCAGGCCAACCACATGGTCGCCAACCTGATCAGCGTCGGCGCCATCGATGTCGGCCTTGCCTGCGGCGTCGAGCACATGAGCAAGGTCTGGCTGGGTGCCAACGTGCCCCGCATCGACGACACGACGTTCGTCAACGGCTCGTCCAAGCCAGCCGACTTCACCGTCGACCTCCCCGACCAGTTCGGCGCCGCCGAACGCATCGCCCAGCGCCGAGGCATCACGCGCGAGCGCGTCGACATGCTCGGCCTGATCTCCCAGCAGAAGGCGATCCGCGCCACCGACGAGGGTCGCTTCGAACGGGAGATCATCCCCGTCGACGTCACCTTGTCCGACGGCACCACGTTGACCGCCAACCGCGACCAGGGACTGCGCGAGACCACAGCCGACAAGCTCGCGGCGCTCAAGCCGGTCGCGCCCGGCGGCATCCACACCGCTGGCAACTCGTCACAGATCAGCGACGGGGCGGCGGCGGTCCTCTGGATGGACGAGGCGCGGGCCAAGGCCGAGGGACTGCGGCCGCGGGCCCGGCTCGTCGCCCAGTGCCTCGTCGGCTCCGATCCCTACTACCACCTCGATGGTCCTGTCGACGCCACCGCCAAGCTGTTCGAGATCACCGGCATGACGATGGACGACATCGACATCGTCGAGATCAACGAGGCGTTCGCCTCGGTGGTGCTCTCGTGGGCCAAGGTGTACGGCGTCTCCGACAGCGATCTCGTCGACAAGGTCAACGTCAACGGCGGGGCCATAGCCATCGGCCATCCGGTCGGGTCGACGGGCAGTCGCCTCATCACCACCGCCCTGCACGAGCTGGAGCGGCGCGACGCCGAGCTGGCGATGATCACCATGTGCTGCGGCGGTGCGGTGGCCACGGGAACCATCATCCAGAGGATCTGATGCCCCGCGACGCCGCCGACACCCGCGAGCGGCTGGTCAGCGCGGGGCGCCGGCTCTTCGCCCAACACGGTGTCTACGCGACTGCGCTGAAGGCGGTGGTCGAGGCGGCCGGGCAACGCAACACGTCGGCGCTCCACTACCACTTCGGCGGGCGAGACGGCCTGCTCGCCGCGATCATCGACGTCCACAACTCGCGCATCGAGGCCGAACGCCGACAGATGCTCGACGCCGCGCTGGAACCCCTCACGCTCGGGCAGCTGGTGGAGGCGGTGGTACTGCCACAGGCGTCGCTGCTCCACGAGCCGGACGGGCGGGCGTTCCTCTCGATCGTCAGCCAGCTGAGCGATCTGTTCGATCGGTGGGAGGACGGCGGAACACCGGAGCAGGCGTTGCGGGCCTTCGTCGGCATCAAACAACTGCTGCCGGCCGCTCTGGCCGGCAACGTTCGCCACGAGCGGGTCACCCGCTTCCTCGAGCTCGTCTCGCAAGCACTCGGCTCACGCGCGCGCCAGATCGACGCCGGTCGCACACCGGCCGTGGCTCACGACATCTGGGTGAGCAACCTCATCGCCATGGCTGAGGGCGCGCTCAGCGCGCCCGAGCGAGCCCGAGGCCCGCGGTTGCCACCAGCTCGCGCTGGATCTCGTTGACTCCCCCGCCGAACGTGTTGATCTGCGCCGCCCTGGCGGCACGCTCGAGCTCGCCATGGAGCACCGAACCCGGTGAGCCACTGCGCATGTTGGCTGACGGGCCGAGCACACCCTGCAGGATGCGGTAGACGTCGACGACCTTCTCGGTGCCGAACACCTTGACGGTGGAGGCTTGCGCCGGGCCGAGTGTGTTGTCGCTGACGGCGCCCACCAGCTTCCAGGTCATGAGCCGCACGGCCTGGAGCAGCGCGTGGCACCGCGCCAGATCGATCTGGACCCATGGCAGATCGATCATCCGCGACGTGGCGCCGTCGGCAGCGGCCGGTGTGATGCGGGCCCACGCCGTGACGTCGTCGAGCAGCCGCTCGGTGAGCCCCGACAGCGCGGCGAGTCCGACCCGTTCGTGGTTCAGCTGCATGGTGATCAGCCCCCACCCGTCATTGACTCGGCCGACGACGTTGTCCACCGGCACCCGCACGTCTGTGTAGTACGTGGCAGTCGTGCGAACGTCGCCGACCGTCGTGATCGGCGTCCACGAGAAGCCCGGTGACGAGGTGGGGACGATGATGATGCTGATGCCCTTGTGCTTGGGCGCCTCGGGGTCGGTGCGACACGCGAGCCAGATGTAGTCGGCCTGGTTGGCGCCCGATGTGAAGACCTTGCCGCCGTTGATCAACCATTGGTCGCCGTCACGCATCGCCGAGGTGCGCAGGCTGGCCAAGTCGGTGCCGGCCTCGGGCTCGGTGTAGCCGATCGCGAAGTGGATCTCGCCGGCGAGGATGCCCGGCAGGTACGTGGCTCTCTGCTCGTCGGTGCCGTGGGCCATGATGGCCGGTCCGACGGTGTTGACCGTGACGAACGGGAACGGCGCGTGGGCGCGCTGGATCTCGTCGAACATGATGAACTGGTCGGTGGCCGGGCGGCCCTGGCCCCCGAAGGCCACTGGCCAGCTGAGACCGAGCCAACCATCGGCACCGAGTTGGCGAACGATGCGTCGATACTCCGGGCTGCCCTCGCCAGGGGCGCCGAGCTCGTCGCGGACTTGCGGAGTGAGGAGTTCCGCGAG
>DASUEW010000409.1:0-13852 GCA_036274875.1 Ilumatobacteraceae bacterium | reverse complement strand
TGTCGGGCAACTGAGCGACAGCGGTTGGAGTCGGGCCACTGCGACGACCTCACAGGGACGGACGCCGGGTCCGGGTCAGCGCGGTTGCGACAGCGCGCTGATTGTCGTCATCGAAGCAGACGATCCTGATCAGTTGGACAGCCGTCTGCGTCGATCGAATGGTCTCGACGGCGACATCTGCGGCGAGCGTCGGCGGGTATCCATACACACCGGTCGAGATGGCTGGGAATGCGACGCTCGTCGCTCCGATCTCGTCCGCCACGGTCAGCGACTCGCGATAGCACGAGGCGAGGAGCTCTGGTTCTCCGTGTGTTCCTCCGCGCCACCTCGGGCCGACGGTGTGGATGATCCATCGGGCCTTGAGTCGGAAGCCGGGTGTGACCTTGGCCCGGCCGACATCGCAGCCGCCGAGGAGGCGGCACCGCTGCACGAGCTCGGGGCCGGCTGCACGGTGGATCGCGCCGTCGACACCGCCGCCGCCGAGCAGCGATGAGTTCGCCGCGTTCACGATGGCGTCGAGGTCCTGATCGGTGATGTCGCCCACGACCAGTTCGATCGTGACGGCGCCAACGTCCCCAAGTTCGGCGTCGTGGTCCATAGTCTGAATGGTGGCGTGAGCGACGTGCGCTGTCGAGTGATCGTGTCCGGTCGGGTCCAAGGTGTGTACTACCGCGGTACATGTCGTGCGGTCGCACGCGAGCTTGGAGTACGGGGCTGGGTGCGCAACCGCAGCGACGGCACGGTCGAGGTCGTGGCCGAGGGTTCCCGTGAGGCGGTGGGCGACCTGCTCGCATGGTGTCGCGAAGGGCCTCCCCTCGCCGACATCAGCGGTCTGGAGATCATCGACGAGACACCCGCCGGCGAGGGCGATTTCCGTGTCGTGTGATCCGTCAGGACTGCTGCACCGCGCCGGGTGTTCCGGCGACGACCTCCCACGTGCTGGCCGGCTCGACGGACGACGCCTCCTCGAGCCCATCCGCCACCGCACGGTACGTGACGAGCCAGCGGTCGGGCGTGACCTCGCACACCGTGTAGCCGCGCCGGGAGTCGAACCACTTGATCTGTGGGTTCGAGGCGAGCGCGGTGTCCACGAGCGACGCCACCGTCGGATCAGCGTCGAAGAAGGCCGACGAGATGCTCGACGCCATGAGCTCGGTGCCCACAACGGGCAGCGAGAGATCGAACGGATCGACCCGCAGGTCGGCCACCACCGCGGAGTGGAAGTCGCCGGTCAGCACGACCAGGTTGTCGGCGGTCGCACCGGCCCCGTCGAGCACTGTCCGACGTTCGCCGTCGTAGCCGTCCCATGTGTCGACCACGATCACCGGAGGGTCGGCGCCGAACACCGCGTTGCCACCGAACATGAAGACTTGCTGCGCGATCACGTCCCAGATCGCGGTCGACGCCGCCACTCCATCGAGCAGCCACTCGAGCTGGTCGGCGCCGAGCATCGTCTGCTCGGCCGACGCGGCCAGAACCTCGTCGCGCACCTGCACCGCGTCGCCGAGCGCCTCGACGAAGGGTGCGCGCTGCTGCTGGTCGGCCCGGTGCTGACGGGTGTCGAGCACGTGGAAGCGCACCAGGTCGCCGTGGGCGAACGAGCGGTAGATGTCGTAGTCGGGCCCACTGGGAGGGTCGAGGCGCACCGGCATGTGCTCGTACCAGACCTGGTATCCGGCGGCACGGCGGGCGAGGAACGCGTCGGGTTCGTCGACCTCGCCGTTCCCGCCTGCGTAGTTGTTGTCCACCTCGTGGTCGTCCCACGTGATGATCCACGGCACCAGCGCGTGGGCGGCCTGCAACAGCGGGTCGCGCTTGTAGAGCGCGTACCGCTCGCGGTACTCCTCGACCGTCCGGCACTCGAAGTCCTGGCCGGTCGTTCGCGCCCGCGGGTCGACCGGCGTACCGCTGGCGTTCTCGTAGATGTAGTCGCCGAGGAACACGAACGCGTCGAGGTCGCCCTGTTCCACGACGTCGCGGTAGGCGGCGTAGTAGCCCTGCTCCCAGTTCTGGCACGACGAGAACGCGAACCGGAACCGGCCGGGTGTCGTGCCCGGAGCGGCGAACGTGCGGGTGCGGGCCGCTGGCGTCTCGAAGCCAGCGACGCGGAACCGGTAGTGGTACACGGTTTCGGGTTCCAGCCCGGTGACGTCGATGTGCACCGAGTGGCCGAGCGCGGCCACGGCGACCGCTGATCCCGTCGCGACGACGTCGGTGAGCTCGGCGTCCGTCGCCACGTCCCACTCGACCTCGACGTCGACGGCGGGGAGCGGGTCGGCCGGGAGCAGGCGAGTCCACAACACCACGGCGTCGGCAAGCGGGTCGCCTGACGCCACCCCGAGCGTGAACGGATCGGACGTGACGACCGGGACGGTTGTGGTGGTCGCCGCCGCAGTCGTGGTCGGCGCAGCCGTCGATGCCGGGACTGACTCCGTGGTGCGAGCGGCGTCCGTGCCTTGCGTGGGTGTTGGCGACGATCTGGTCGCGGCCCCGTCGTCGCTGTCGCTGCATGCCGCGAGCGCCGCCGCGATCGTGCCGGCGAGGAACCCACGTCGCGACAGCCGTCTTGCGTCCTCGTCCACCCCCGCAGGGTAGAGGATCGGGCGGTCGCGGCAGCTCCCGCACGGCCGGAACTCCGCGCCTCGCCGTCCGGCGGAATTCGGCGCGATCACATCGATATGGCCGATCGGCCCTGGCGACGGCGATGACGGGTGGCCATACTCGCGATCAGGGTTCGGACAACACGGAAGAAGGCACCTGTGGACATCATCGAACGTCCGCATCAGGTACGCCGCGGCGACCTCTACCGCACGACGAGGGCCGCGCCCGTCGACGCCGGCGACGACCGCCGGTTCCGTGACATCCTCGACGATGCCGTGCTGGAGCGGGCCTGGCTGTGGCGTGCCATCACGGCCCGCGCCGCCGAGCTCGCACCCGACGTGGTCGCCGAGCGCCACCTCGAGCGATGGGTTTCCGATCGCAACACCCGCACCGCCACCGCGACGCTCTGGTACACCAAACTCGACTCCGGCATCGCGCGCCTGGTCGCCGCTCGCGCCCCGGTCCCTCGCGACGCCGAAGCCGCCGCCGATGCGCTCGGGCGAGCGTCCGACATGGACCCCGCCGAGCTCGTCTCGGTGTTCGTCGGCGCCGCGGCGACGGTCGCTGCCACCATCCCGCGCGTCGAACGCGTCGCCGAGACGCCGGCGATGGTCGCGGCGCGCATGGTGTGCTTCGCGCCGACGTACAGGAACCTCGACACGTTCGCTACCGCCATCCTCGACTCCGTCACCGACACCCGCTACGACCTCGCGGTCGCCCTTCTGGCAGGCGTCATCCATGGTCTGCCGACCACAGATGCCCATCTCGGCGCCCTCGGGCCCTACCTCAGAACGCTCACCACCCAGCATCCACTGCCCGCGGTGCCCGCGTCGCGCCAGCTCCGGGCCGGGAGCTCCGACCCCTGCCTCGATGCCGACGTCGGCGCCCTCGTCTCCCTCGCCGCCGGCGCCGTGCATCTCAACGGCTTCGCCGCCGTACACGGATGGGACCGCGCGGTACGTGCATGCGCGGCGTTGATCGTCGAAACCGCGTTGGTCACCACCGGCGCCGAGCACCGCACCGCAACCGCGGTGCTCGCCGACCTCCTCGCCCGTTGGACGCTCTTCGAACAGGACATACCCGGGGTGCTCGGGATCCTCGCCAGGGCACGTTCTCGTGACGCCCTGACGGCCGGCCGCGAGGACGCCTCGTACGGCTCGTCGTCAGCCTGACGCCGGAGCAGCGGAACATGCCGATCGAGCGCCTCAACCCGCCCGCTTGGGCGGCACCTTGGACTCGTAGTCGTGCACGAAGAGCCCCCGCCACGGACGCGTGGGGCGGTTGGACGCTTGGATGAGGGGCTCGCTCTTCCTCCATTGCAGCACCGACGTCACGCCGTGGGTGTTCGGGTCGTAGATCAGCACGTCCACACCGCCGGCAACGACCTGATACCCGAACGCCACCGCTTGATGATTGCGACGTCCGACATCGGAGAGAGAACGGGCTCCGATCAGCCCGATGACCACCGGGTGTCCCTTGTCG
This sequence comes from Ilumatobacteraceae bacterium, assembly GCA_036274875.1. Lineage (GTDB taxonomy): Bacteria > Actinomycetota > Acidimicrobiia > Acidimicrobiales > Ilumatobacteraceae > JALOLG01. The sequence continues at coordinate 9,769 of DASUEW010000409.1, read as the reverse complement.
ATCGACGACTTCAACCCGGGGATCTCCGTTGCCGTCCAGTGGCGCACTCCCTTGGCGAACGGCAAGCCCTCATCGGGGAACAGCGTCCAGCTGATGAATCGCAGCGCGCTGTCGTTGTCGAAGCTCTCGAGCTGGCGGCGCAGAAGGTAGTCGGCGAGCGGATGGCCATCGGGTGGCACGCGGGCGGGCGGCACAGGCACGACGGTGGGCGCCGCGCGATGTTGCGAGAAGTAGTCGAGCGACGCATACGCCATTCCGCCGCAGCGACCGCTGGTACGCAGCTTGGGCACCCCGGGAAGCGTGGCGATGACGTTGCGGAAGCGGTTGTCGAAGCGAAACCCGTGAACGGCCGGATTGAACGTGGTGGTCGGCATGTCTCTCCTCGGGCCTTCGAACTCTGTTGGAGCGAGCCAGATTACGACAGCTCGAGCCGATCGAGGTCCGACGCCACGAGCACGGGTCCGGTGTACCCACCCGCCCTGACATCATCGATGTAGCGCTCGCGATCGCGGTCGGAGAACGGTGGCGGGATCGCATGCGTGAGCACGAGCCGGCCGACGCCGGCCGACCGGGCGAGCTCGCCCACCGCCGACGCGCTCGCGTTCCATTCGAGCAGCGCGGAGGGCACCGCGTCGCCGAGGAGCGCTTCGTGGATGAGCACGTCGGCGCCGTCAGCCAGATGGCGCATGCCCTCACACACCGCGGTATCTCCGCTGATCGCCACACGCAGATGGTCGTGACGCACGAGATAGCCCACGGCGGGCGCGACGGGGTGGTGATCGACGAGCGTTGCATCCACCGCCCAGCGATCGCTCGAGTAGACGCGTGTGACGGCTGTCGGCGCGTCGAACGACTGGATCGCGATGACCGGCCGCGGCCCCGCCGACGAACGTGCTTGCGAGTGGAACGACTGGTCGTCGTACGCGTCGAGGCACTGCTCGGCGTACCTCGCCGAAGGACCCTCAGGTGCGATGACGGTCAACGGCGCGCCGCTCCCGCCGACCCAGCGGGCGATCGCCAGTGTCGCCAGATCGCTGACATGGTCGGAGTGATGGTGCGTGATGAACACCGCGTCGAGGCGGGCGAGATCGAGTCCGGCCTCGAGCACGCGATGGGTCGCGGCCCGCCCACAGTCGATCATCAACCAGCGGTCGCCGTCGGACACCGCCACCGCCGAGCCGGCGCGGGCCGGGTCGGGGTTCGGCGTGCCAGTGCCGAGCAAGACGATCGTCACCATCGCATCAGTCTGCGTCCTCGCGCCAGCCGGTGTCGCACGACGATCCAACACGGTGAGCGCCCACCGTGTTGCGTTCGAGGCGGGTTAGATGTAGCTGAGCAGTCGCCGGGGCGCGTCGAGCACGCGGCTGAGGGCGACGACGGCTGGCGGGGGTCCGGCCCCGTCGGTGACTGCGTACCACATCTGCTCGACCGAGGGGGGACCGACCGCGAGGTTGCGCATGAGCGCCGAGCCACCGGATGCCTGGCCGGTGGCCGCGAGGTACGCGGCAGCCATCGCTCCGGTCCGACCGACGCCCGCCCCGCAATGCAGGAAGACGGTCCCCCGCGAGTCGTGGACGATGCCGACGAACCGAGCGACCTGCGCGTCGGATGGCACCTGGCCGTCGCGGATCGGCAGGTGCACGACGGAGAGGCCCAGGGCCTCGGCGATCCGATCGGAGTCGTACGCGTCGCGCTCGGCCCGCAGGTCGACCACCGTCGTCACGCCCGCCGCGGCAAGGCTGGCGTAGCCGTCGTCGTCGGGGTGCGCGCCGCGCCACACCTGCGGGTCGACGACGTACAGCTTGCCGACCGCGTCGACCCCTGTCGGCCGGGGTAGTTCGGTCACCACTGACACCACCCACGACAGCAGCATGATGACGACGTTGGCCACCGCCACGACGATCACGAACCGCAGGAGGACCCGTCGAGCAGACCGCCATGACATCCGTCGAGTGGGTGCCGGGCTCTCCACAACAGCGTCGTCGGCGATGCGATCGACGGTGCCGACGGACATGGCGGGCAATCGTAGGTGGAGCAGTGCTCGCACGGAAACCGTCTACGTTCGGATGTTGGAACCATCCCCCATGGAGGTGATCGATGGTCGGCTGCTGTCCTGTTGTCGAGCTGCGGCAGTACACGCTGCACACCGGCCAGCGCGACGTGCTGGTCGAGCTGTTCGACCGGGAGTTCGTCGAATCGCAAGAGGCCGTCGGCATGGAGGTGATCGGCCAGTTCCGCGATCTCGACCGACCCGACCGGTTCGTCTGGCTCCGGGGCTTTCCGGACATGGAGCTTCGTCGGATGGCCCTCGAGGCGTTCTACGGCGGACCGGTGTGGAAGCTGCACCGCCAGGCCGCCAACGCCACGATGATCGACGTCGACGACGTGCTCCTCCTGCGACCACTGCCTCCGACAACCGGGTTCGGTCCGCAGCCCGAGCGGCCCGCTCCCGGCGCGCAGGTGCCGGCATCGCTCATGGTCGTCACGATCTGCTCGCTCCGCGCGCCCGCTGACGTCGCCGGGGTCGAGGGCGAGCTGCTTCCAGCGCTCACGTCGACCGGCGCGCCGCCGTTGGCGATGTTCATCGAGGAGCCGAGCGAGAACACGTTCCCAGCGCTTCCCGTGCGGACCGGCGAGCATGTCGTGGTGTGGATACAGCGGGTCCGCTCGACCGACACCACCGACGGGGGATCGGCTGACGCGCTGATCCGGTCGGCGGGTGACCTTGCCCGCGATCTGCTGCCGGACCTCGTCGCCGCGCCGGTGCAGCTGCGGCTCGAACCCACGCCACGTTCGAGGCTCCGGTGACGCGGAAACGCGAACGAACGATGCTCAGGCCGGAACCGACGCGCCGAAGTACTGACGAAGTGCCTCGCCGACCTCCGCTCTGACCGGCGCGCCCGAGAGGATCACGTCGACCATCGTCAGCGACGTGTGCGTGTGACCTCGCGCCGGGAGATGGCGCACCGGGACGCCGGCGGCCGCCATGGCCTCGGCGTAGGCGACGCCCTCGTCGTGGAGCGGGTCGAACTCGGCAGTCACGACCAGCGCGGGTGGAAGGTTCGACAGGTCCTCGGCGCGCAGCGGTGAGGCCGAAGGATGACTGCGATCGTCCGGGTCGGCGTAGTGGTCCCAGAACCAGTGCATCAGCGGGGTCGTGAGCACGTAGCCGTCGGCGTTGTCCGTGTACGACCCACGCGTCATGTCGCAGTCGGTCACCGGCGTGAGCAACACCTGACCGACGATGGCCGGCCCGCCGGCATCGCGCGCCCGCTGGCACGCGACAGCGGCGATGTTGGCGCCGGCGCTCCAGCCGCCGACCGCCAGCTGGCCCGGCACGCCGCCGAGCTCGACGGCGTGGTCGGCGATCCACTTCACCGCGGCGAAGCCGTCGTCGACGGCGGCGGGGAAGCGGTGCTCGGGCGCGTGGCGGTAGTCGACGGACACGACGACGGCGTCGGAGCGAACGCACAGGTCACGGCAGAGCGGATCGTCGGAGTCGTGGCTCCCGAGCACCCAGCCGCCCCCGTGGAAGTAGACGAGGATCGAGTGCGGGCCGTCAGTCGGCGGCCGGTAGAGGCGGTACGCCAGCTCACCGCCGGCGCCGGGGAGGACACCGTCGACGATCTCGCCCACGTCGGGCCCCGGTGGGTTCTGCGCCGCCATCGCCACGACGAACGCCCGGGCGTCGTCGACCGACATCGACTCGAGCGTTGGCAGCCCCAACCCGGCGATCAGGTCGAGCACCATCATCACGTCGGGCTGGAGCCGGCGCACCACGCCGTCGTTGCACGTCGTTCCCGTTGGACCGGACAGGCGGAAGCCGAGGTAGTCCTTGTCCACCACCTCGTCGCACGCTGCCCGGTACACGTCGACGCCGCCGACGTAGGGGAGGAAGACGCGTGGCTTGCCGGGAACGTTGGCGCCCATGTACCACGAGTTTGCGGTGGGGTAGAGAGTGATGTCCGCACAGTCGTTGACGTGCTGCACCCAGCCGGCTTCTGCGGTCTCGGTGGGTTCGATCGTCAAGCGGCCCTCACCACGGAGGTGGTCGATGCAATCGGCGACCCAGTCGACGTGCTGCTCGATCGACACCATCATGTTCGACAGCACCGAAGGACTCCCTGGGCCGGTGATGGTGAAGAAGTTCGGGAACCCGACCGTGGTGAGGCCGAGGTAGGTGGTTGGGCCGTGCGCCCACTTCTGCTTCAGCGTCACGCCATCCCGTCCGGTGATGTCGACGGAGACCAGGGCGCCCGTCATCGCGTCGAACCCGGTCGCGTACACGATGGCGTCGAACTCGAACGTCTCGTCGACGGTGTCGATTCCAGTCTCGGTGATCGTGGCGATCGGGTGCTTGCGCAGGTCGATGAGGCGGACGTGGGGCAGGTTGTAGGTGGCGAAGTAGTTGGTGTCGAGACACGGCCGCTTCGTGGCGAAGGGGTGATCCGTCGGGCACAACGTCTCGGCCGTCTCGGGATCGTTCACGATCGATCGGATCTTGCCCCGGATGTACTCGGCCACGACCTCGTTGGCCGGTCGGTTGAGGAGGACGTCGGCGAACACACCGATGATCTCGAACAGCTCCCCGGCATCCCACGCCCGTTCCAGGCGTGCCAGCCGCTCCTCCTCCGACAATTGCAGCGCGCCGAGCTCGAACTGCTCCCAGGGAATCCCGCCTCTCGACCAGCGCGCCCGCTCGCGGTAGTCCTCACGGTCGGCCTCGAGCGGTGCCCGCTTCTCGGGCCGCACCGGCCCGTTGTGCGCCGGCACCGAGAAGTTCGGGGTTCGTTGGAACACCGTGAGGGCCGCGGCCTGCTCGGCGATGAGCGGGATCGATTGGATGCCGGACGAGCCGGTGCCGATGACCGCCACCCGCTTGCCCGTGAAGTCAACGCCCTCGTGCGGCCACGTGCTCGTGAAGTACACCTCGCCGGCGAAGCGTTCGGCGCCTTCGATGTCGGGAGTCTTCGGCATCGACAGGCACCCGCTCGCCATCACGAGGTGGCGGCAGGTGACGTCGTCGCCGCGGTCGGTCCGCACGCGCCACAGCGACGCGTCGTCGTCCCACGTGGCCGCCTCGATGCGGGTCGCGAACTGGATGTCGCGTCGCAAGTCGTACTTGTCGGCGACGTACTGCGCATAGCGCAAGATCTCGGGCTGCGTCGCGTACTTCTCGGACCACGTCCACTCGGTCTCGAGGTCGGGGTCGAAGCTGTACGTGTAGTCGGTGGTGGGGATGTCGCACCGGGCGCCGGGATAGCGGTTCCAGTACCACGTGCCCCCGACGTCGTCGGCGGACTCGAACGCTCGCGCCGACAGGCCCAGACCGCGCAGTCGGTGCAGGAGGTACAGCCCGGCGAATCCCGCACCTCCGACAACCACATCCACATCTGGTACATCCACATCTGGCATGCCTGCAGTCATTCTTGACCTCCGGGACAGCGACGATGGTTGCTCGCCGCAACCTATGGCCAGTGTCTCACGTCGCTGACCCCTGATCTCCAGCCGAGCACGCTGCGCGACGATGGCCGGGTTCGCTTCGAGTTCGGGGAGTTCCAGCTGGACGACACGCTCGACACGCTCGTCGGGCCGGCGGGACCCGTGCACATCGAGCCGCAGGTGTTCAAGGTCCTCCGTCATCTCATCGTCAACCGCGACCGGGTGGTGTCGAAGGAGGAGCTGCTCGACTCGATCTGGGGCGACCGGTTCGTGTCGAATCGGCGCTCACGTCGCGGGTGAAAGGCCGCCCGGCAAGACGACGGTCGCCTTGGCGGTCGCCGAGCGCGTACAAGCGGAGTACGCCGACGGCGTCGTGTTCGTCGATCTCTCGCCGGTGCCGCCCCAGGCGGACGTGACGAGAGCAGTGGCGGACGCCGCCGGGGTCGAGGGCGCCGCATCGGAGTCGATCGAGCGCCGCGGGTGCGCTGGGACCCGGCGGACGCGGCGGTGATCGAGCTCTGCCGCCGGCTCGACGATGTTCCGCTGGCGCTGGAGCTGGCGGCTGACCGACGCCGACCACGCCACGGGTCGTCTGGCCCCACGCTCGATCTCGCCAACCAGACGGGCGACGCGCGCCTGATCACGTTGATCGAGGCATTCCTGGCCGTCGCCGACCTGGCGTCGGGTCAGCACGACGACGTGCACGAGGCGGTCACGAGGCTCGACGGGGCGGCGTCGGCCGACGGGTACGACCGTTTCATCCTCCACTGGACAGGCTGGATGCTGGGGCTGGCGGAGCGCGACGTCACGACGGCGAGGCGTTGGATGGGCCTCCAGCAGGAGTACCTCGATCGCACCGGCATCGTCGAGACGTGGATCACGTCGTTCTCGACCGCGATGTGCGACGTCATCGACGGAAGCGACGTCAGGTCGATCCTGGCTCGCACCCTCGATCTCGCGGACCGGGAGGGTTACCAGGCCGACGCCGACTGCGCGCTCGTCATCGCCTACGCCGAGATCTGCCAGGGTCGGTTCGACGCCGCAGCCGAGCTGATCGGGACCGCCATGCACGGCCGGTTCAACGCCACCGCGCACTACGTGCTGTACCGAACGGTCTTCGATCGGCTGCTACGCGGGCAGCTCGACACCGACGCGATCGCCGACGCGGTGCGCCGAGGGCGGGAGCGGACGGCGGTCGCGGCGCTCGCCGAGTACGGCATCATCCGGCCAGCCGGGGTCCGGGCAGTGCCCGACCGAACGACAGAACGCCGAGCGACAGAACGTCGAGAATCGATCGACTAGCGCGCGTCAGGTCCGCTCGAGCTCACGGGTCCGCCGACGGGCACCGCGGAACGCCCCGCCGTCGTCGTCGGGGACGAAATGAGTGCCGAAGAGGCGGTGGTACGGCAGGCTCATGGGGAGGTCGCGCACCGCGTCCCTGACATGATTGGAGGACGGGAACCCGCTCACAGCGCGGCTCCGCTGACGACCGGTTCCTCGTCGAGTCCGGCGACCACGTCGACTTCGTCGCTCATCGCCGAGCTGAGCTCGCGGAGCAGCCCCGGGATCTCGGCATCGCTCCAGCGCATACCGGCGATCGTGTCGACGACGTCGAACAGGGGGAGCGAGATGCAGTTGCGGGTCCGGTGGAAGTGGCCGAGGGCGTCGGATTCCGTCGCGTCGCCGGTCGCGATGGCGGTGATCGCACGGGCGAGCAGCTCGGCATCGCGCAGCGCGTCGGTGAGCCCGTGAGCGCCGATGGGGTCCTTCCAGTAACCGGCATCGCCGACGAGCGCCCAGCCCGCCCCCCACGGCACACGCATGTAGCCGGGCAACCCTCCGAAGGTCCGCACACCGCTGGGCTGCGTCGCCGACGCGACTCGATCCGCGAGGGCCGGCGCGGCCGCGCGAACGACCTCGTGCAGGATGTCGATTCCGCCGCGACCGATGCGCTGGGGGGTCGACGCGGCGAACACACACGTGTGATCGTCGTTGGTGGGGATGAGGCCGGCGCACGCATCGGGCCGGAAGACCCATTGGTAGCCGTCGACGGCGAGCCCGGACCAGTAGCCGTAGACGACGGCGGTGACACCGGTGCCGCGCCGCTCGATCGGGGCGTCGACCGCGTCGGCGACGAGGGAGCGCAGACCGTCGGCCCCCACGACCCAGCGTGCTTCGTGCCGCACGGCCCGGCCATGGCGGTCGCGTCCCTCGACGCCGCCGACCCGCCCGGTTCGGTCGCGGAGGATGTCGGTGACGCTCGTGCCGTAGTCGAACGATGCGCCGGCAGCTCGGGCGGCGTCGACCAGGATCGGATCGAGGACGGTGCGCCGAGGGGCATAGAGGGCGTCGACACCGTGTGACGGCTTGATCGTGACCCGCACCTCCTCGTCGGCGTACGTGAACGTCGTCGTGCGCACCGCGGGAGTGCCGGCGGCGATGACGTCGTCGAGCAAGCCCCAGCGGTGGAGCTGCACGACACCCGCGCGCATCAAGGCGTGGGTCGACAGCGTGTCGGCGCCGTAGCGACCGCGGTCGACGACGAGCACGTCGAGGCCGGCGCGGGCGAGGAGCATGGCGGTCGCCGCGCCGGCGGCGCGGGCGCCGACGACGACGACGTCGTGAACGGACGACAGGGGCTTGCTCATGACGCGTCCTCGCGGCTCAGCGAAGGCGTTGTGGGGTGACACTGCCGGCTGGCGATGTGGCGGGCGACGTACGTGGCGTCGTGACGCACGCCGTCGATGAAGTTCGAGTCGCGACGGTGCTGGAAGCGCTGCCCCAGCACATAGAGGCCGGCGACGGGAGTGATGCCGCGCCGTTGGACGATCTCGCCGTCGGAGTCGAGCACGGGTACCCGCAGCCATGGGTACGAGCGGCGGTAGCCGGTCGCCCACACGACCGCGGCGATGCGATCGCGCCGGGCGTGGAGTCGCTTGATCGGTTCGGTGGGCGGCAATCGAGCGGGCGAGACGGCGGGGAGGACCTCGCGGTCGAGGCCCGTCGCCACGATGTGGTCGTCGATGCGAGTGAGCAGCCGCGTGAGACGCTCGTCGGCGGCGGCGGTGGTTTCCTCGAGGTCGTCGGCGAACGTCAGGTGGTCACCGCGGATGCCGGTTAGACGGCCGGACAAGCGGACGCCGAGCCCCTCGAGCGTTGGGAGGTCGAGGTCGCGGTAGTCGTCGCGGCCGACCAGCTGGAGGGCGCCTTCGTTGCGCGACCGGGTCGAGTCGCTCACCTCGTCGATCGTCGTGGCGAACACGCCGATCTGGTCGAGCCACCACCAGATGTCCATCCCCCGGTACCGGCGAGGCACGCGGCTGTGGCCGCCGACGGCCAGCACGACCTCGCGGCCGGCCCTGGCGAGCTCGTCGGCGATCTGCACCCCCGTCGCCGCGGCACCGACGACGAGCACCCGCCCGTCCGGGACCAGATCGGGGCGGCGGTAGGCGCTGGGAGTGATCTGGGCGACCGCCGGATCGAGGCGTTCGGCGAAGCCGGGCACCCGCGGCTGGTCGCACCAGCCGGTGGCAACCACGACGTTCTGAGCGGTCCACGACCCGTCCGAGGTGCGCGCGGTGAAGCCGTTGTCGGCGTAACAGAGCTCGTGGACGTCTTGGCCTTCCTCGATCGGCGCGTCGAACGAACCGGCGTAGGTCGAGAGGTAGGTGGCGAGCTCGTCGGCGGTCATGTAGCCGTCAGGGTGAGGGCCCGTGTACGTCCATCCAGGGAGCCGGGTGGCCCAGTTGGGTGTGAGCAGCCGCAGGGACTCCCAGCGCTCGCTCCGCCAGCGCTCGGCGGTGCGGCCGCGTTCGAGCACGACGTGATCGATGCCGGCGTCGGTGAGGCGGCGGCTCATGGCCAAGCCGGCCTGTCCGGCGCCGATGACGAGGGTGTGGGTGGTGGGCATGGGGCGAGCTCCTGGGAGGTATCCGCTGCGGTCCGGCCGGCTTCCTCCGGCCGGTCCGCAGCAGATGGGGATCAACCGGCGTCGACCGAGATCGCGACTGGGACACCGTTGGTCAGCACGTCGTACACGGCGGAACGATTGCGCGACTGCTCGACGATCTTTTCCAGCACGTCGGCCGGCGCGTCGCCCTTGATCTTGAAGTTGAGCCGGATGCCCTCGTAGCCGTTGCGCACCTCTTTCGACAGGCCGAGGATGCCACGCAGGTCGATGTCACCTTCGACCGTGGACTCGACCTCGTAGAGCGTGATGCCCCGCGCGGCCGCGATGTTGCCGAGGCCGGCGGTGAGGCACGAGGCGATCGCGTGCAGCAGGAACTCGACCGGCGTGGGGCCGTTGTCGCGGCCGACCAGCACCGCC
>DASUEW010000408.1:0-2804 GCA_036274875.1 Ilumatobacteraceae bacterium | reverse complement strand
TCGGGCCGATCCACGAGTCGGACCTCGTCGGTCGTGCCTTCGTCGTGTTCTGGCCCCGCAGCCATTGGCAGTGGCTCTAGCCCGCTGAGCAACGTTGCCACTGTCCGGGCCGCGTCGTTCAGACGTGAAGTCCCGGTTCGTCCGTCGGCGGCGTCAGCCGCTTCGACCGACGCTGATCAAATAGCTCCCAGTTCGGCGTGGTAGGCGTCGACCATCACGTCGACGTGGTCGCTGAAGACACCGTCGAGACCCATCCGCAGCGCCGGACGCAGGATGTGCTCGTGCTGCATGTCCCAGCCGAACGCCGTGCGCCCGAAGCGGTGGAACAACGTGACGAGGCCACCGTTCCAGTCGGAGTGGTGCAGGTTGACGCCGTCGATTCCGTGCTCGGCCAGGATCGCCGCACGCCGCTCGGGACCCTCGCCGATGCGCTGCAGGCGGGTGGAGTCGACGAGCTTCACGTCGCCGTCGAGCGTACGCAGGGGCAGCAACTCCGCGTATCGCGGATGGCACAGCCACAGCCGCGGCGCGATCTCGGGAGCGGTGTCGCGTACGACGTCGAGAACTGACGGCCCGACAGCGTCGTCCTTGAGATCCAGCGACAGGTCGAAACTCGTGCCGCATCGCTCGAACAGCTCGGCGAGCGTCGGGATGTGCGACGGCAGCTGGTCGCGTCGCAGTTCGCGGATCGAGCGCTTGCGGCGCTGAACCCGAACCACGCCGTCGTGATCGAGCACGGGAATGCCGTCGGCGGTCAGCCACACATCGCTCTCGAGGCCGTTGGCGCCGAGCCGAAGTGCCAGCGCAAAGGCATCGATCGTGTTCTCACGGGCGTGCGCCCGAGCGCCCCGATGAGCGAACGCGATGGGGTGTTCGAGGAGTGATGGAAGCCGTTGCTGCACGCTCCGTCATCCTGCCAGCCTCCTAGACTGCGCCGCGTGTTCAACATGTCCGGCACCGAGATCGTCGTGATCCTGTTGCTGGCACTCGTCGTGTTGGGCCCCGAGAAGCTGCCGGATGCCATTCGCAAGTTCGGTCGCACCTACGCCGAGCTGAAGAAGATGGGCACCGGCTTCCAGCAGGAGTTCAAGTCGGCGATCGACGAGCCGATGCGGGAGATGCGCGAGACGGCCGACCTGTTGAAGAAATCGGCCGACTTCTCGACGAGCTCTGCCGCACCGAGGGTGCGGAGCGATCCGGCCGCCGCGCCGGTCACCGACGATGTCAGCGACCGACCGACGCGCAACGAGGGCGTCGCGCCGGCCGATCCCGACATCGAGCCGACCACCGACGTGCCGTTCTCCGATGACGAACCCGTCACAGCCGACGAGCTCGCCGAACCACCCGACGAACCAGCTGATCGCGGTGAGGCCGACGACGAATGATCGCCCCGTGGCGGCGCGGGTCGGGCCGACCCGTGGCCAAGACACCCGACGACGCGATGACGCTCACGGAGCACCTCGCCGAACTGCGCGTGCGCATCATCCGGTCTGCGCTGGCGGTCGTCGTCGGGGCGATCTTCGTCCTCGCGTTCTACGACCCCGTCCTCAGATTCATCACGCGGCCGTACAACAACCTGTGCAAGCGTCGAGGTCGCGAGTTCTGCGGCTCGTCGCTCGGAGCGGACGGTGAGGTCAGGCTCTTCACGCTCGATCCGCTCGAGGGCCTGTCGACGCGGCTCAAGATCGCCACCTACGGCGGACTCATCCTGGCCCTCCCGGTGATCATGTGGCAGGTGTGGCGCTTCATCGTGCCCGCCCTCCACGCCAAGGAGAAGCGCTACGCGATCCCGTTCGTGCTGTCGTCGGTGTTGCTGTTCCTGCTCGGCGGGTTCCTCGCCTACGCGACGCTCGAGCGGGCGCTGGAGTTCTTGATCTCGTGGAGCGGTAGCGACGTCGATCAGGCGTTCCAGGTGAGCAGGTACGTGCGGTTGGTCGGGTTGATGGTCGCCGCCTTCGGGGTCGGCTTCTTGTTCCCGGTACTGCTCGTCTTCTTGCAGTTGGTCGGCGTGCTGACACCGAGGGTGTTGATCGGCGCCTGGCGGTTCGCGCTCGTCGGGATCTTCGTGCTGGCCGCGGTCATCACACCGTCCGGCGATCCGATCTCACTGCTGGCCCTCTCGATCCCGATGTGCGTGCTGTACTTCTTGTCGATCCTGGTCGGGTGGCTGGTGCTGCGTCGCCGCCGCAAGGCCGAGGCCGCCAGTTCCTGAGGTGGTGCGACGTCGTGGTCGTGCGTGCTGATCGACCGGACATCCTGGCGAGATACGCGTTCCCGCCCGACCGCTTCCAGATCGAGGCGTTCGACGCCCTCGACGACGGCCGTCACGTCGTCGTCGCGGCGCCGACGGGAAGCGGCAAGACGGTCGTCGCCGAGTACGGCATCGAGCTCGCCCGACGACGTGGCGCGCGTGCGTTCTACACAGCACCGATCAAGGCGCTCTCGAACCAGAAGTACCGCGACCTCGCCGAGTTCTACGGTGAGTCGGAGGTCGGGCTGCTCACCGGGGACAACTCCATCAACGGCGACGCGTCCGTGGTGGTGATGACCACCGAGGTGCTGCGCAACATGATCTACGGCGGCAAGCAGCGTCTCGACGATCTGGGGGTCGTGGTCCTCGACGAGGTGCACTTCCTGCAGGACGCGTACCGCGGGCCGGTGTGGGAAGAGGTCATCATCCACCTGCCGCGGCATGTGCAACTCGTCTGCCTGTCGGCGACCGTCAGCAACACGCGCGAGCTCGCCGAGTGGATCGGGACCGTCCGCGGTCCGACCGACGCGGTGATCGAGGAGCGGCGGCCGGT
>DASUEW010000407.1:0-3241 GCA_036274875.1 Ilumatobacteraceae bacterium | reverse complement strand
CCGATGTCGCCGTCATCGGCCTGCCCGATGACGCCAGCGGCGAGCGGGCGTGTGCCGTGGTGACGACGGCCGGAGACACGCCGATCACGTTCGAGGAGATGAGGGACTACCTGATCCGTGCGAATCTGTCGAAGCACAAGGTGCCCGAGCAACTCGAGCTCGTCGACGTCCTGCCGCGCAACCCCACGGGAAAGGTCCTGAAGAAGGACCTGCGGATCCAATTTGGAGGAGAGTCGTGAACAGGTTCGAGGGATCGCGTGTGCTCGTCACGGGCGCCGGATCCGGTATCGGCCGGGCCACCGCACAACGTTTCGCCGCCGAGGGCGCCAGTGTCGCATGCCTCGATCTGCGAGGTCACGACGAGACGGCGGCGGCGATCGGCGCCGCCGCCCATCCATTCGAGTGCGACGTGTCCGATGGCAATGCCGTGGCCGCAGTGGTGGACGCCGCGGTCGAATCGCTGGGCGGGCTCGACGTGGTGTGCAACATCGCCGGGATCGGCCACTTTCGCCACAGCCACGAAGAGACGCCGGAGGACTTCGGCCGAATCGTCGGTGTGAACCTCAACGGAACGTTCCACATCATTCGGTACGCACTCCCGCACCTCCTCGCGTCCGGCGGTGGTGTCATCATCAACACCGCGTCGACGGCCGGGTTGATGGGACAGCCGTGGAGTGCCTCGTACTGCGCGAGCAAGGGTGGCGTCGTGATGCTCACCAAGGCCCTCGCCACGGAGTACAGGAGCCAGAACATCCGCGTCAACGCGGTCGCCCCGGGCGGCACGAAGACCAACATCATCAACTCGTTCTCCACATATCCCGAGGGCGCCGATCTTCGCCAGCTCCACAAGGTGATGAGCCCGATGGAGATGGCCGAGCCCGAGGAGATCGCCGCCCTGTTCGCCTTCATCGCCTCCGACGAAGCCCGTTACATGACGGGTTCGATCGTCTCGATCGACGGCGGCATCACGTCGTAGCGCGGCAAGGAGGGCAATCCATGGGCATCTGCGATGGCCGAGTTGTCGTCGTCACCGGCGCCGGGCGCGGGCTCGGTCGGGCCCACGCGCTCGCATTCGCGGAGCAGGGCGCTGCCGTCGTGGTCAACGACGTCGGCGCTTCGCTCACCGGCGAAGGGCGCGACGAAGGCCCGGCGGTCGAGGTCGTGGACGCGATCCGCTCCAGCGGTGGTCGCGCCGTCGTGAACACCGACGATGTGAGCGACTGGGAGGGTGCCGGCCGGATGATCGCCCAGGCGATCGAGACCTTCGGTGGCGTCGACACCGTCGTGTGCAACGCCGGAATCGTGCGCGACCGGATGATCGTCAACATGACCGTCGACGAGTGGGACGATGTGATGCGCGTGCATCTCCGCGGGATGTTCTGCCCGGTGCGTCACGCGGTCGATCACTGGCGGGCGCTGTCGAAGGCGGGCACTCCCGTCTCGGCTCGCATCGTCACGACCTCGTCCGGTGCGGGGCTGTTCGGCAGCGTGTCGCAGGCCAACTACTCGGCTGCCAAGGCCGGAATCGCCTCGTTCACCATCGTCGCTGCCGCAGAGCTGTCGCGGTACGGCATTGCCGTCAACGGCATCGCCCCTTCGGCGCGCAGCCGGATGACGGAGGAGTCGTTCGCCGAGATGATGCGCACTCCCACCAGTGGGTTCGACGCGATGGACCCGGCCAACGTGTCGCCGTTGGTGGTGTGGTTGGGGTCGGCGCACTGCGACGTCACCGGTCGGATGTTCGAGACTGCCGGCGGCCGGCTCAGCATCGCCAATGGTTGGCAGCACGGCACGGCGTTCGACAAGGGAGCCAGGTACGAACCGGACGAGATCGGCGCGGTCGTTGCCGACCTCGTCCGCGGTTCGCCACCACCCGCATCCGTCTACGGGGCATGACCTCACGCATGACCTCATTGGTAGCGTGACGAAGTGCCTGACGAACTCCTCGCGACCGACGGACGGGTGATCGGTGAGCGGGCGACGGCCACACGCCAGCGACTGCTCGACGCCACACTCGAGCTTCTGCGACGCGACGGCGTGCTCGAGCTCAAGGTCGTCGACATCACTCGTGATGCGGGCGCCGCTCCGGCCACCTTCTATCAGTACTTCTCCGACCTCGACGCGGCAATCCTCGCGCTGTCAGAGATCGCGATCGACGACCAAGCACCGCTCGTCGACTACCTCCAACCTCCCTGGTCCTCGGCGGACGACCTCTCGCGTGCGCGCGCGTTCGTCGAGGCCTACGCCGAGTACTGGAACGACCACCAGGCCGTCCTGATCGTGCGCAACCTCAAGGCCGACGGCGGCGACGTCAACTTCCGCTCGGCGCGCAGTCGGGCCAACTTGTTGCTGCTGCGGCGGATGGCCGACATGGTGACAGCCGGACAGGCCGCGCAGCGCGTGCCCGCGACGCTCGACCCGTTTGCCGCGGCCGCGGCGATGATGGCCATGCTCGACCGGCTGTTCGCGTACCAGAACGAGCTCCGGCGGCGTGGCACCTCGAAATCCGCGCAGCGCGAAACGCTCACGACGATCCTGTTCCAGACGCTGTCGGGGATCCAGATCTAGCGATCCCGGCGATCAGGGGCGGCGTCGTCCCGCTTCGATCGATCGCCTCGCGCGTCTGGGAGCCGGCATACTCCCTGGTCAGGTGCTGTGTCACACCCCTTGCGTAGGGTGGCGGCTACCGACTTCCCCCGATCGATGGTCCAACGTGATCGGAGGGTTCAGATGTCTGAAGCGATGCTTGGGGTCGACGTGTTGGTCGATCCCCGGATCTTTGATGTCGCGTCGTTGGAGGGGCTCGATGGGCGTGAGCTCGCCGAGTTGTTCAAGCGGCTCGAACAGATACGGCGACAAACCGAAGGTGCGTTGGCCGTGGTGATCGGTGCGGTCGGCGAGCGTGGTGTGCATCGCGGTGATGGACACTGCAGTGTGAATGCGTGGTGTCGGGCGTTGGGACGCTGGTCCGATGCTGAGTGTCGGGATCGGGTCCGCACCGCCAACTTGATCCGGGGGTGTGAGCGGTTCCGTTCTGCTGTGACGTCGGGTGAGATCGGTGTCGCCCAGACGCATGAGTTGGGGCGGGTGTTCGCCAACCCGCGGTGTGGGTCGCAGTTGGTGGATGTGGCTGGGGTGATGGTCGACAACGCCACCAGGTTGTCGCATCACGAGTTCCGCATCACCACACGACGGTGGGAGATGCTGGCCGACCTGGACGGCGCCCACCGCACCGCCGAGG
>DASUEW010000406.1:0-3075 GCA_036274875.1 Ilumatobacteraceae bacterium | reverse complement strand
GCAGCGGCGACGACATGTACATGCTCTACACCGGCGGCACGACCGGCATGCCGAAGGGCGTCATGTACCCGATGGCCGACATCACCGGGTTCTTCGCCCGACTCGGCTTCCAGGCGGCCGGTCTGCCAGTGCCCGAGGCAGCCTCCGACCTCGCGCCGATGGTGCGCGATCTCGCCGCCGCGGGCGCGACCCCGGTGTCGATCACCGGTGCACCGCTGATGCACGGCACCGGCCTGTGGCTCGGAACGCTCATGCACCACATGATGGGTGGCCACGTCGTCACGCTCACCGGCCGGAGCCTCGATGCGCACGAGCTGCTCGGGCTGGTGCAGCGCTACCGGTGCACGCACAACACGATCGTCGGCGACTCGTTCGCCAAGCCGATCATCAAGGCGCTCGACGAGGCGACGGCTCGCAGCGAGCCGTACGACACCACCTCGTTGCGGATGATGGTGTCGTCCGGGGTGATGTGGACCACCGAGGTCAAAGCAGCGCTGCTCGACCGCATCCCGCAGGTCGTGATGTACGACGCGATGGGTTCGACCGAGGGCTCGATGGGCAGCCAGGTGACGATGCGCGGATTGCGCAACGACACCGCCAGGTTCACCGCCAACCCGACGACCAAGGTGTTCCGCGAGGACGACACCGAGATCACGCCCGGGTCCGACGAGATCGGTCGCGTCGCGGCGGGCGGGCTGGTGCCGCTCGGCTACTTCAAGGACCCGGAGAAGTCGGCGCGCACGTTCCGCGTGATCGACGGGGTGCGCTACTCGTTCCCCGGCGACATGGCGCAGCTGGCCGCCGACGGCTCGCTGATCCTGCTCGGCCGCGGCAGCAACGTCATCAACTCGGGCGGCGAGAAGATCTTTCCGGAGGAGGTCGAGGAGGCCGTGAAGCGCTGCGAGGGCGTCATCGACTGCCTCGTCGTCGGCATCGACGACGACACGTTCGGCCAGGCCGTCACCGCGGTCGCGTCACTGGCACCTGGATCGCACGTGAACGAGGCCGACGTGATCGCGACCGTGAAGACCCACATCGCCGGCTACAAGGCCCCCAAGCGCGTCGTCTTCGTGAGCCAGGTGCCGCGAGCCCCCAACGGCAAGGCCGACTACAAGACCGCCAGACAGCTCGCCAGCGCGTGACGGTCGCCCAGCGTCAGATCTCGACGTGGGTGCCGACCTCGAACACCTGGTCGGCGGGGAGCTTGAAGAACCGGCTCGCGTTGGCGGCACCTCGGTTCAGGAGCACGAACAGCTCCTCACGCCATGGATGCATCCCGGGAGCCTTGCCGGCCCCGACAGCCTCACGACCGAGGAAGAACGTCGTGGTGCCGAGGTCGAACTGGTAACCCGGGATCACGTCCATGGTGGCGAGTGCATCGGGCACGTCCGGTTCGTCCATGAACCCGAACAACAACTCGATCTGGTGGATGCCGGGTCCGACGGGGGTGTACTTGACACGGTGCTGCGGGTCGACCCTCGGCACCTCGGCGACGCTGACCGACAGCAACAACGTCGTCTCGTGCAGCACCCGGTTGTGCTCGAGGTTCGAGACGAGCGCGGGCGGCGCCGCACCTGCATCCTTGAACAGGTACACCGCCGTGCCGGGCACTCGCGCGATGTGGGCCTCGAGCGCCTCTCGTCCGACCTCTTCCATCGGTCGCTCGCCGCGACGGATCCGCAGCGCCACCAACTGGCGGCCGCGCCGCCACGTCGTCATCTGGATCACTAGACCGAAGCCGACCGCCAGCGGGAACCAACCGCCGGTAGGGATCTTCGGCACGTTGGCGGCGAGGAAGGCGAGATCGACCGCCATCAACGGAGCGAGCATGGCGACCGACCGCACCGACGACCACCCCCATCGATCGCGCACGACTCGGTAGAACAGCAACGTCGTGATCAACATCGTCGTGGTGACGGCGATGCCGTACGCGGACGCGAGAGCGCTCGACGTGCGGAAACCGATCACGAGGCCGACGCACCCGAGCATCAGCAGCCAGTTCACGAGCGGCACGTACACCTGGCCGATGTGCGTCGCCGACGTGTGGAGGATCTTGAGGCGCGGCAGGTAGTCGAGCTGCACCGCTTGAGTGGTGAGCGAGTAGGCACCGGTGATCAATGCCTGCGACGCGATCACGGTCGCCATCGTCGCCAGGATCGCGAGCGGCGTGATGCCCCACTCCGGCGCCAGGTTGTAGAACGGGCTCTCGATCCCCTCCGGATCTTCGGCGAGCAGCGCGGCCTGACCGAAGTAGTTCAACAGCAGCGCCGGCAGCACCATGACGTACCAGCTGATCTGGATCGGGCGCCGACCGAAATGACCCATGTCGGCGTAGAGCGCCTCACCGCCGGTCACGACCAGGAAGATCGAACCGAGGGCGAGGAACGCCCGCCATGGGTGGTCGATGAACATCTCGACGCCGTAGGTCGGTGACACGGCGTGGAGCACTGTCGGATGGCGAATGATCTGGCGCAACCCGAGCATCCCGAGCACCGTGAACCACGCGATCATCACCGGGCTGAAGACCCGCGCGATGCGGGCCGTGCCACGCTTCTGCACCGTGAACAACGCGACCAGGATCGCGATCGAGACCGGGAGGACCCAGTCCTCGAAAGCCGACGTCGCCACCTCGAAGCCCTCCACGGCGCTGAGCACCGAGATCGCCGGCGTGATGAGGCCGTCGCCGTACAGGAGCGCCGTGCCGAAAACGCCCAGCGTGATGACGCCCGCCGTGATCCCCGTGGCCGCGACCCCGTGGCGCGGCATCACGAGCGCGGTGAGGGCGAGGATCCCGCCCTCGCCACGGTTGTCGGCACGCATCACGAGCGCGAGGTACTTGACCGAGATGATGATGACCAGCGACCAGAACACGACCGACGCGACTCCGAACGCCGTCGCCTGGTCGACTTCGAGCTCCGAGTGATCGAATGCCTCGCGGAAGGCGTAGATCGGGCTGGTCCCGATGTCGCCGTACACGATGCCGAGAGTTCCGAATGCGAGCGTCGGCAACCCTGCGTTCGCGTGGGGCATGTCGGTGGTCACCGGACTCGCACGCTACCGATCCGACCCGTGTCC
>DASUEW010000405.1:0-2048 GCA_036274875.1 Ilumatobacteraceae bacterium | reverse complement strand
ACCCGGCGGATCTCCGTTCCACGAGTTCGCACCGCGACGGGCCGTCGACACCCGCCACGAGTCGTTGCGTCCGCCGGGGATCACGGGCGCACCTACGGTCGGCCAGTTCGTCGAGATCCCGCGCAGCATGCTCGGCGTCCCCGACGACGCCGACGCTGTGATGGTCAACCTGACCGTCACCCAGGCGACTGGCTACGGGTACCTGACCGCGTTCCCGTGCGGTGGGAACCCGCCGAACACGTCGAACGTCAACTACAACGCCGGTGTCGACCGTGCGAACGCGTCGATCATGGCGCTCGGGCAGCAAGGCTCGCTGTGCGTGGTGCTCTCCGAGTCGAGCGCCCATGTCATCGTCGACGTCAACGGGTGGTTCGGCGGTACCACCGGGATCCACTTCGGCGCCGGACCGCGACGGATCGCCGACTCACGCAACGGCCTCGGCGGTTGGACGGGCACGTTCGCGCCTGGCGAGACTCGAACCCTCGACCCCGCCGGCCAGCTCCCGGCGGGCAGCCGCGTCGCGGTGCTCGGTGTCACATCGACGGCGTCGACCGGGGCCGGTTTCATCACGGTGCAGCCGTGCGGCGGCCAGGCCGAGGTCTCGAACCTCAACTTCGTCAGGGGCGTCGACATCACCAACCTCGCGGTCGTGCCGCTCTCGGACAACGGCACGATCTGCGTCACGACGTCCGAGCGCACGCACATCGTCGTCGACATCTTCGGCGGCATAGGCGCCGATGGCCTCGCGCGCGAGTTGTCGGTGAGCGGCGCGACGATCTTCCCGGAGATCACGCCGTCGCAGCACGACTACATCGCCTACTGCCAGAGCACGACGGCGAACCAGTTCTCGGTCCACGTCCGCGGCATGCCGCGCACCACCGCCATGGTCGCGTTCGTTGGCGGCACCCAGGTGGTCGACACGACGCTCACGATTCCTGCCAACGATGCCATCGTCGTGCGCATCACCCCGACCGGCGGCGCGCCCGAGGAGTACTGGATCCGCTGCGTGCCACCGGACTTCCCGACGATCACGACCACCGGCGCCGGCACACGCCCGCCTGGTTGGTACATCCTCGCCAACAACAACGAACCGACCGACGGTCAGTTCGGGATGATCCTCGACTCGGCGGGTGTACCCGTCTGGTACAAGCGTGGAGCGGCCGGCCGTAGCCCACGCGACCTCAAGCGCCTCGCCGACGGATCGCTGGCCTGGTTCCAGACGTTCGGGCCCGGGTTCGGCAACGATCCGACCAACGGCTTCGAGCATTTCGAGCTCGACGGCACGTCGCGAGGTCTGATCCAGACCATCGGCGTCGTCGGCGCCCTCGTTCCGACCAACCATCACGAGCTCGTCCAGCTTCCCAACGGCAACTTCCTGCTCACGGCGATGCTGAGGCAGCCGCCACCGGCGGACCCGGAACCGTGCCGGCTGCAGAACGCGACTGGCACGTTCCCCGCGGAGACATCAGAGCATGTGCTCCGCGCGATCGTGCAGGAGGTAACCCCGGCGGGTGTACTCGTGCGCGAGTGGGACTCCGCGGGTCACATCGCCGCCGCCGAGACGACCGTGCCGATCTGCTTCCGGATCGCTCCCAGCACTGACTACCTCAGCACGCTGCACCCGAACGCGGTCGACCTGATCCCCAACGGGTCCGGCTCCGCCGATGATCAGTTGCTCGTGTCTGCTCGCCACGCCGATGCGATCTACGCGATCAACTTCGACTCCGGGACAGTCGACTGGAAGCTGGGCGGCACGACGACCGCCGACTCCCTGGACATCGTCGGTGATCCGCTGAACGGCCCGGCTCGTCAGCACGACGTCCGCGTCCTGCCCAGCGGCAACATCTCGATGTTCGACAACCGCACGCAGTTCACCGGCGCCGTTCCGCCATTTGCAGTCACCTCGGGTGCCGCACGGTACGTCGAGTACGCGATCGACGAGACCGCCGGCACGGCCACGATGGTGCGCGAGATCCGCAACCCGAACGGGTTCTTCTCCGGCGCGACCGGCAGCGCCCGGCTCCAGCCAGATGGTGGTGTCGTCATCA
>DASUEW010000404.1:0-3700 GCA_036274875.1 Ilumatobacteraceae bacterium | reverse complement strand
GGCGAGTACCACCGGCATCGCCGCGACGAACCCGTCCGTGCCGTCACCGACACCGACGAGCTCGACCGGCTGATCGGTGAGGTCGACCACATCGAGGTCGTCGAGTCGATCAACGACTACATCGTGCGGCTGGCGGGTCTCACCCGGACTCATCCCGACCTGCGCCTGGGCGTCTCGACGCGCGGCACGTTGTCGTTGCTCCGCGTCGCTCGCGCCTTCGCCGCCACCGAGGAGCGGGCGTACGTGACACCCGACGACGTCAAGGCGGTCGTGGCGACCGTGTTCGCCCATCGCATGGCACTCACCCCCGAAGCCGAGCTGCGCGGAGTGCGCATCGACAAGCTGCTCGCCGACATCGTCGACGAGATCCCCGTACCTCGCACCCGCGGGCAGTGAGCCGTTGCTGACCCGGTCCGGCGTCGGTGCGCTGGTCGTCGCAGTACTACTCGGCGGCTGCGGGTGGTGGTGGCACTACGAGGAGCTGATCGTCCTGGCGCTCGGCATCGGCGGATTGGTGCTGATGGCCGTATGGGCCGCGCAGCGGACATTCCGGGTCTCGATCAGGCGACGCCTCACGAGCGCGCGCGTCGCCCGTGGTGATCCGATCCGCCTCGTGTACCGGGTCGTCAACGACGGCCGGCACCGATCGGGCCGGGCGGCGATCCGCGACCAGTGCGCGGGCGTCTCGATCTCGATCGACCTCGAACCGCTCGCCAAGCAGGAGGCGGTCGACCTGCCCGCTGAGATCTCGACCCGGCGCCGCGGCATCTTCGACGTCGGGCCGTGGGCGATCGAGCGCCTCGACCCGTTCGGTCTGGCGATCGGCCATCGCGAGGGCGACTCGACGGCCACGGTCATCGTCCACCCACGGGTGTACGACTTGCTCGGCCCGCACGGCTCGATGAACACCGTCGAGGCGGAGTCGGTGATCCGCAGGACGGCGACCGACCCGCTATCCGGGTTCATGTCACTGCGCGAGTACGTCGCCGGCGACGATCCCCGGCTCATCCACTGGATGACGACCGCCCGCACCGGCACGCTGATGGTCAAAGAGCACGTCGAGCTCCGGCGTCCCGAGTTCACGGTCGTGCTCGACACCGCCCACCACGTCGCGACCCCGGATGACTTCGAGGAGGCGGTCGACGTGGCGGCGTCGATCGCGGTGCACGCGGTCCGTAGCGGACTCGACGTCGTCGTGCGCACCACGAGCCGCGAGCACCCAGGACACCCGATCCCGCGGTCTTCGGAATCGCAGGTGGTCGACCTGCTCACACCCGTGCAGCAGGCGTCGGGCCCCGACCTCCTGTCCGTCGCCGCACTGTTTCGAGCCGGCTTCGACCACGCCGCGATCGTGTTCATCACAGGTCCCGATGGCCCGTCGAGCCGGCTCGCGTCGAGCGACCAGATGCTGACGGTGCGAGTCGGCGAAGGAGCCCAGTCCGGACCTGGCGTCGCGCTCGCAGTCGCCAACGCGAGTGAGTTCACCCAACGTTGGAAGCCCTGGACGTGAACCGGTACACGACGCAACGGCGGCGGCCATGGGCCTGATCCGGCTGCGCATCGCCGTGCTGGCGTTGATCATGGTGTCGTTGGGGCTCGCCGCCGGACGCATCTTCGACTCGGTCCAGGCCACGCTCGTTCTCGGCGCGGTCGCCCCGACGGTGCTGCTGTTCACGGTGTCGTCGCGCCGCTGGTACGTGCAGCTCCCCGTCGCTGTGGTCGGCGTCGTCGCGGCCGTCGTGGCGGCGGTGTTGATCGACGGGGGACGAGTCCCGGTCGACGCCGTAGACGCGTTCGCGCGCGGACCACGGCGGATCCTGTCGACCGAGTGGCCGAGCCCGATCCGTCCGGATCTGACTGGCGCGGTCACCGCCCTGTTGGCGGTCACGTCGGCACTCGCGACAGTGCTCACATCGAAGCGCCGCTGGCACCTGCTGCCGCTCGCCCCACCGCTCGTCGCATTCGTCGTGGTCTGCGCGCTGAGCGCCGCGAAGGGTTCGGCGACCGTGTGGCTGGTGCCACTGGCGCCGTTCGCCGTGCTGTTCACCGTGCTGCGTCCGGGTGGCCGGAGTGCCGAGCGACTGCGGATCCTCGCCGGCGAGCGACTTCTCCTCCTGACCGCGGTCGCGATCGGGCTCGCCGTCGCAGTCTCGATCCCCGTCGCGTTCGCCGATCGCGCCGATCCACGACGGATCGAGCCGGCCGAGACGACGGCGCCCGTCATCGATCCGATCGAGGCGACGATCGCCCTCCGCCGGCTCGATCCACCGATCGTGGTCTACGACGTGCGCGCCACGGACGGCTCGACGGTCCTCCCGGCCCGATGGCGCACGGCGACGCGCGACGCCTACGACGGGCAGCGCTGGACGCCGACGCTCACCCTGCGACCGATCGGACGGCGACTCGCGCCCGACCAGCCGGGCGCGATCAGCGCCGAGATCGGGTTCGGATCCGACGACGTCTCGTTCGTGCCGCTCCCGGGTATCCCGATCCAGATCGGTGCCGACGTCCAGACCGACCCGGCGCGCACCGTCGTCCAGCTCGCCGACCGCCCCACCGCGGGTCTCGTCGTGCCGATCACCGCGCTCGTGGCACCCGCGCGCACCGCGATCGGCAGCACCCCACTCGGGATCCTCGCCGTCGACGAGATCTCCGCCGGCTTCACCGAGGTGGCGAACAACCTCGGCGGCGACGGAACCGTGCTCGAGCGACTCGCAACGATCGAGGCGACGATGCGAGACGAGTTCTCGCTCGATCCGGGCGCCCCCGGCGGGGGCATGCAGCTGGCGCTGATCCAGCGCTTCCTCACCGAGACACGGCGTGGCAACGCCGAGCAGTTCGCCACGGCGTTCGTGCTGTTGGCGCGCTCGCTCGGCGTCAACGCCCGCGTCGCGACCGGCTTCGTGGCTCCCGCCACGGAGCTCGACGATCACATCGAGCTGCGATCCGATCTCGCTCGGACCTGGCCGGAGGTCGAGGTGCCGGGTCAGGGTTGGGTCGCGTTCGATCCCACGCCGGCGGCCGAGGCGGCCAACAGCGCCGAGCCGCTGGAGCCGCCGCAGGCACAGACGCCCGCCGCCCAGCAGCCACCGATCGCGGCGCCGGAGAGCACCGACAACGACGATGTCGAGCCGCCGGTCGACCCCGACGCGAGCGACGCGGATGGGTGGTCGCGGTTGACCCGCTGGGTCGTCCGCTCAGCATTCGGCCTCGCCGTCGTGCTCGTGCCCGTGTTCGTCGTCACCAGCACGATCATCGCTCTCAAGGTTCGGCGGCGGCGGCGGCGCCTCGCCATCACCGACGAGCGCCAGCGCGTCCGCGCCATCTGGGCCGTGGCGACCGACGCACTGGTCGACGCCGGCCTCACGATCGCGCCCGCGTGGACCGATCGACAGATCGCTGTACGTGGCGCGCCGCTGGCCGAAGAGGCGCAACACGAGTTGGTCCGCCTCGGAGGGATGTCGAGCGCCGCGACGTACGGGCCAGTGCGCCTCGTCGACCCGATGGCCGCCGACGCGTTCGCCGCACTGATCCACATCGAGTATTCGATCCGATCGCCGCTCACTCGGTGGCAGCGGGTCCGCTGGCGCCTGAGCACCCGGTCGCTGCGCCGGGCGACCCGCTCACCGGTGCTCGGTGATACGCGTTGAATTGAGTCGGTTGGCGGCCTAGGGGGCGGGGGTCGTCGGCGGGGGGGGCA
>DASUEW010000403.1:0-2646 GCA_036274875.1 Ilumatobacteraceae bacterium | reverse complement strand
CTCACCAGCGAGCAGCTCGCAGCGGCTCGCGACATCGCCGCCGGCGAGGGTCTCACGATCGAGTCGCGAGACCAGCAGGAGGGTCTCAGTGAGTTGCGCTCGGGCGCAACCGTCGTCGGCATGCTCGTGGCACTCGGCGTCCTCGCGATGACCGTCGGTCTGATACGCAGCGAGGTCGCGGGTGACGTGCGCACCCTCACCGCGACTGGAGCCACCAGCGCCGCTCGTCGGGCGCTGACCGCCACCACGGCGGGCGGGCTCGCCCTCCTCGGCGTCGCACTCGGAACCATCGGCGCGTACGTCGCTCTGATCGCGGGACATGTTCGCAACCTCGGCGACTTGAGTCCGATACCCGTCGTCCACCTCGCCGCGATCGTCGTCGGCACACCACTGGCCGCCGTGGCCGGCGGCTGGCTGCTCGCCGGCCGCGAACCGACAGCGCTCGCCCGCCAGCCGATCCAATGAAGCGGGATTGTGAGGTGGTCCTCTTGTGCGCTGTCATGGCCGGTGTGGTCGCCAGCGGCATGTCACGGGAGGTCGCCGCGCTCCCGCAACCTGAGGTTCGCGTGCTCGTCTTTTCGAAGACCAGCGGGTTCCGCCATGGCTCGATCGAGGCCGGTCTCGACGCCGTTCGGCAACTCGGTGTCGCCAACGGTTTCGGTGTCGACGCCACGGAGGATGCTGCCGCGTTCACTGCGACGCAGCTCGCGGGGTACGACGCGGTGGTCTTCCTGTCGACCACCGGCGACGTGCTCGGGCACGACCAGGAGGCGGCGTTCGAGGACTACGTCCGAAACGGCGGTGGCTACGTCGGCATCCATGCGGCGGCCGACACGGAGCACGACTGGGCCTGGTACGGCGGTCTCGTCGGCGCCTACTTCCTCAGCCACCCGGAGCCCCAGGATGCGACGTTGCTCGTCGAGGACCCCGACCACCTGTCCACCGCTCACCTCGGCGACACGTGGGAGCGATTCGACGAGTGGTACGACTTCCGTGACAATCCACGCGACCGGGTGCACGTGCTCTTGAGCGTGGATCCGGCCACCGTCGTCGGAAGCGAGATGGTGGACGACCACCCGGTCGCGTGGTGCCACGACTACGACGGAGGGCACGCCTGGTACACGGCCCTTGGCCACACCGACGAATCGTGGGCAGAACCGGCGTTCCTCCAACACGTCCTGGGTGGCATCCGACACGCCGCGGGCATCGGAGACGCCGACTGTTCGGGCAATGTCGCGCTCGATCCGACGTCGACAGCTCCGAGCACGTCCGCGGCCGACGCGTCGACGACGTCCGCGGCCGTCGCCTCGACCACGACGTCGTCGACGTCGCCGTCGCCACCGTCGGTGACCACCCCGGTCGACACGGCGTCAACGGTTCGGGTTGCCTCGCGCGCCGGGTTCTCGGGCGGGGTGCGGGTCGACCGCGACGGTGAGATCGAACTGGTGAAGGCGTACGGCGAGGCTCACCGCGGCTGGGCGATCCCGAACACGCCAGAGACGCGCTGTGCCATCGCCAGCGGTGGCAAGGGGTTCACGGCGCTCGCCGTCGCCAGCCTGATCGAGGACGGGACGCTGGACTTGTCGACGACGGCGCGATCCGTGCTGGGTGATGATCTCCCACTGATCGACGACACCGTGACGGTCAAGCACCTGATGGCCCACCGCTCCGGCATCGGCGATTACCTCGACGAGGATGCCCAGAGCGACATCAGCGACTACGTGATGACGGTTCCCGTGCAGGAATTGGCCACGACCGAACAGTTTCTCGCTGAGCTCGAGGGGCATCCATCGAAGTTCCCGCCCGATGAGCGCTTCGAGTACTGCAACGGTGAATACGTCGTGCTCGCCCTCATCGCCGAACGGGCGAGCGGAATCTCGTACCACGACCTCGTGCGGCAAAGGGTGTGCGCTCCGGCCGGCATGCACGACACCGACTTCCTGCGTTCCGACGAGTTGCGTGGGGGCGTCGCCCTCGGCTACGTGCAGGTGGCCGGTGCGTGGCGGACGAACGTGTTCCACCTTCCGGTGCTCGGCAACGGTGACGGCGGCATCTACTCGACCCTTGCCGACATGCACGCCCTCTGGACGGCGCTGTTCGCGGGTCGGATCATCGCGCCCGACCTCGTCGCCGAGATGGTGCGGGCTCACAGCGAACCGCCGGAGCGGGAGCGGCGCTATGGGCTCGGGTTTTGGCTGAATCCGTCGGGACCGGCCCTGATGCTCGAGGGCTATGACGCCGGCGTGTCGTTCCGCACGACGCACGACCCGGCCCGCGAGATCACCCACACCGTGGTCTCCAACACGTCAGAGGGCGCGTGGCCACTCGTCGAACGGCTGAACGAACTGCTCGCCGAATGACGGCACCGCTCGCTGGTCGGTCGCGGTCGCAGGCCAGACTCGGGCGTTCCACCGCTAGGGTGTCCTTTCCTACATCGCAGTGGCGAGGGCTCCAGTGCCCGGTCCGTGCTACCTCCGGTGACTCAGATGCGAGGGACCGTCGCGATGGATGTCCGGATCCCACTTCTCGGGTCGCGGCGCGACGGCCCGGCGTGGCTGGTCGGCCAGCCCGCCCTGGCCGTGACACGTTCTCCGGTGCGGTGTGTGCTTCTCCCCGGAGGCTGATGTCGTGGGCGGGATCGTCGTC
>DASUEW010000402.1:0-2334 GCA_036274875.1 Ilumatobacteraceae bacterium | reverse complement strand
AGGCCGAGGAGGGGGTCGAGGCCGAGCGTCAGGCCGGGGTGGTCGGCGATCCGCTTGCACGCCAGGATCACACCCGGCATGAAGCTGTCGCGGTCGTAGCTGTCCTGACGGATCGTCAGGGTCTGGCCGATGGTGCCGAAGATGACCTCCTGGTGGGCCACCATGCCGCGCATCCGCACCGAGTGGACGCGGATGCCGCCAGGTCCGAGCCCACCGCGCGCGCCGGGGTAGACCTCGCGCCGGGTCGGGTCGGCCGCCCACTCCGACGACGCCGCTGCCATCCGCTCGGCGGTCTGCACGGCGGTGCCCGACGGGGCGTCGACCTTGCCGTCGTGGTGCAGCTCGATCACCTCGGCCGACTCGAAGAACGGTGCGGCCATCTCCGCGAAGCGCATCATGAGCACCGCCGAGATCGCGAAGTTCGGCGCGATGACGCAATGCGCCGGCCCGTCGCCGAACGCGTGACGTGCGGCGTCGATGTCGGCTTCGTCGAGCCCGGTGGTCCCGACGACCGCGTGCACGCCATGCATCGCCAGCCACGGCAACGTCACGCGCGCGGCGCTGGCGACGGTGAAGTCGACGACGACGTCGCAGGACGCGTCGGCGAACGCTCGGAGCTCGCCGCCGATCGTGACCGTGGCTTCCGCCGCGGCAGGTGCTGCGTTCCCCGCGACCTGCGGGTCGACGGCGGCCACCAGCTCGAGGTCGGGATCGATCGCCACCGCGTGGCACACCGCCGATCCCATCCGCCCACCTGCGCCGTTGACGCCGACCCTGATCGCCATGTCAGCGACGGTAGTCGGGTCCGAGCTCGACCGTCAGCGGTGGCGGGGTGGCATACACCCTGGCGATGACCCGACGGACGTCGTCGTGCGTCACCGCGTCCCAGCGCGCGAGTTGATCCTCGACCGATCGGACCTCACCCATCGTCACGAGCATCCCGCCGATGCGGGCCATGCGCGCCCCCGAGTCCTCCAGGCTCATCTCGTACGACCCCGTGAGGAAGCCCTTGGCGATCGCCAACTCATCGTCGGTGATCCCATCGGCAACGAGACGCGCCAGCTCGTCGCCGATGAGCTCACGCACCGTCACCGCGTGCTCCGGCATCGTCCCGGCGTAGATCGACCACGCGCCGGCATCCGAGTACGACGCAGTGCCGGAGAACACGCTGTAGGCGAGGCCGCGACGCTCGCGGATCTCGTCGAACAGCCGGCTCGACAACCCACCTCCGAGTACATGGTCGACGACGTCGAGCACTTCTCGGTCGGGATCGACTCGTCGCAACGCTCGCCCGCCGACGATGAGATGCACCTGCTCGGTGTCGTCGGGGATCGTCGTGTCGGACCCGATCGAGCACGGCGCCGACCGAGGGATCTTCCCATCCCCCGACGGGAACGCCGCGAACGCACGGTCGACGGCGCGCCGGATCTCGTCCGTGCGAACCGCCCCGGCGACGGCGACCACCGTGCTCCCGGCCCGGTACTGCTCGGCGTGGAACCGCCGGACCTCGTCGGCGGTGAGCGAGCGGACGGTCGAGCGCTCGCCGGCCGTGTCGCGCCCCAACGGGTGGCCGTCGAACACCTGCCGCGCGAACTCGCGGTGGATCACGTCGTCGGGCGAGTCGTCGTCCATCGCCAACTCCTCGAGGATCACCTGCCGCTCGCTCTCGACGTCTTCGTCGCGCAGCGACGGCGAGGTCAACACGTCGCCGAGCAACTCGATGCCCTCGACGGCGTAGCGGGCCGGCAACCGGCAGAAGAACGCCGTGTACTCCTTCGACGTGAACGCGTTGATGTCGCCACCGACGCGGTCGACGGCGCGTGAGATCTCCTGCGCCGAGCGGTCGGCAGTGCCTTTGAACAGGAGGTGTTCGAGGAAGTGACTGACCCCGGATTGCTCGGCCGGTTCGTCGCGCGCGCCGACGCCGACGTACACGCCGATCGACACCGTGCGGGTCCACGGCATCTCCTCGATCCCTACCGTGAGCCCGCTCGCGAGCCGGTCGATGCGCTCGCTCACCGCGTCATGCTCATAGTGTCAGCCTCAACGGCGTCTCGACGAGCGAGGGACGTTCGAAGATCGCGGTGTACGTGCCGGCTCGTCCTCGAAGTGCGAGCGCCGCCGCGCCGATCACGCTCGCACTGCCGAGCACCGGGAGCGCGGCGAGCCCGAGGACGACCTCGGCCTTGCCCCGGCGGTCGTACGCCGACAGCGGCTGCTTGCGCTTGAGCCGATGGTAGAGGGCGTTGTGGCGCTGGCCGACCCGGTTGAGCGCGCTCTGCATCAGCCCGTAGGGACCGTACTCGACGGAGAACGGAACGGTCTCGACGTGTC
>DASUEW010000401.1:0-3683 GCA_036274875.1 Ilumatobacteraceae bacterium | reverse complement strand
ACGACCGTCGCGATCAGCCCGATCAACCCGTCGATTGTCGCGGCCGGCGCCAACGACTACCGGATGGTCACTGTGACGGGTGACGTCTGGTTCGGCGTGTACGTCTCGGCCGATGGCGGCGCGACCTGGTTCAACACCTTCATCCCGGGCTTCCCGTCCGACACGTCCCCAGCCGGGTTGGCCTCGCCGCTGCTCGGGCTTGACGCGTCTGGCGACCCCGTCGTCCGCTTCGACGCCAACGGCAACCTCTACGCCGCGGCGATCGCATTTAACCGCAACTTCGACCAGCCGGACCGTCCGGTGGACAACCTCGTCTACGTCGCGAAGTACGACTACACGCCCGGGACGCCCGGCGGGACGAGCACAGCCATCAGCGCCGCCAATCCTCCCAACTTCACATACAGCGGCACGACGGTCGTCGAGCGTGGTGCGGTCGGCTTCGCGGTGCCCGGTGTGATCGGGTTCGCCGGCACGTTCACGGACAAGGAGTGGATGGAGATCGACCTGAGCGCGCCGGCCGCAAGCCGCTGCTCGGGCAGCGTCTATGTCGCTCACACGGACTTCCACGGTGCCTTCGGCAGCTCACCAATCGTCTTTAGTCGTTCGACCGACGGCGGCAAGACGTTCTCGCAGCGGGTGAAGATCTCGAGTGGCGGATCGGCGGGCACCGGGTTCAACCAGGGCGCTGACATCGCCGTCGCCCCCAACGGCACCATCTATGTCGCCTACGCGGCGTTCGAGAAGAGCACCTCGGTCTCGTCGATCAACCTCACCCGATCGACCGACTGCGGCAAGCACTGGAGCGCGCCGGTCGTGGCCTCGGTCGTCCAGGGTCCGCAAGCGCCCGGCGTCGCGTTCCGGACGCCGACATTCGCGGTTGCCGCCGTGGACGATACAAACTCGAACGTGGTCTACGTCGCCTACCAGAGCTTCGCCGGTAATCCTGGCGACTACGACGTCTACGCCCAGCGCTCGACCGACGGCGGCGCGAGTTGGGGGAGCCCGGTGCAGATCAACACTGATCCGGGCGCACGCCATCAGATCTTCCCGACGATCGAGGTGTCGAACCATGCCCTGCACGCCGCGTGGTACGACTTCCGCAACAGCGTGACGCCGGCGAACGAGGCGCTCGACGTCTACTACAGCTGCACGAACTGCGATGGTGTCGCATGGCCGACGTTCTCCGACGATACGCGGGTGACCGACGTGTCGCACAACGGGAACTGTCTGCTGTTCGGCGGCGGAACGGCGGCCTTCCACGGTGACTACATCGAGCTCGACGCGAGGTGGAGCGGCGCGAATCACCAGGTGCACGTCGCCTGGGCGGACAACCGCGACGTCTCGCCGTGCGACCTCGATTCGGCACCTGGGCCGGCGTCGAATAACACCGGCAACCGAAACGAGAACATCTACGCCGACTCGCTGACCGTCGCGCCCTGACGCCGATACGCTTGGCCGTTGCGGTCAAGCTCCGAGGTGCCGCCAGCCAGGGTGGGCATCGGGCGAATGCGTCGGCTGGACCGCGCCCGATCCCTGGCAGGCCGTCAAACGACAGGGCGAGCGCCACCACGATGGCGCCCCAGGGGCGAACATGCCTCATGGCCGCGGCTGCCAGAGGGAGTTGGTCATGAATTCCGTGGGCACGCGCCCAAGATCGGCCCGGGCCGGCACGGCGACGTAGAGCTTGACCGCGCCAGCGAACTGATCGAACGTGGGCCGTGTCGGCTTCGACGCACTCACATCACGCCGATCCAGGTCGGTCGCTGGCACAGGACTGTTACGCTGCGCCTCAGGGTGCCTGAACCGGCCGTAGCCGCGACCGTTGGTTGGCCGGAACGAGCGGACCCGCCGGCCGACACGAATCGACGGCCGCCCACAGCCCGGGCGATCCGGTTCTCCGCGCGGCCGCGCGCCGCGATAGTTCGAGTGGCGGCGCCTCCCGGTTGTGGGTGGTTGGCTTGCCGAACGAGATCACGACCCGATTTCCGATCGCTGACACGGCAAGGCTACGGCGAGACAAACAAGGCCCCGGTCATTCCGGACGCTGCATGGCCCGGGATGGTGCACTGGAACGGATAGGTCCCCGGACTGTCGAATGTCATTTTCAGGCGGGTTGACTGACCGGGCATCGTGAGCGTCTCCACGCCTTGCAGGTGCGGCATGCTTATCGCTAGGAATGCCAGGTCGTGGCGCTCGTTGCCTTTGTTGACGATCGTGACAACCACCGGCTGGCCGACACGCGCATCGATCCGGTTCGGGCTGAATCGCATTTCCGTCGCGACGATCTCAACCTGATTGGCGCCTTCGGGTGCGCCTGCCGGCCGTTGGTTGGCGCACGCCGAAAGGCCGATGAGGCCGAGCAGCGCCAGGCCGGGGAACAGGATCGCGATCCGCTTCATCGCCACCACCTCCCGGGATACCCCGGCCCACCCATCCGCGGAGCTGGCCGGTGATCGTTGGGCCCCGCCGGTCCGGTCGTGCTCGTTCGCCGGTTCCGAGCGACTTACGCTCGTCCACGGTTACGATGGATGCGAGATCTTCGGGACGACAGGGTCGTTGGTCCCGATCCGACGGGCCATGCGGCCCAACCGGCCGCCTTCATCTCGGGGAGCGCCAGACGGGAGCGGCGGCTGGGACGAGCCCCGCTCACATCGATCGCGGTGACCGTGTGCGGCGCCTTGTCGTCATTGGCCAGCGCACGGTCTGTCCCGGAACGATCGCGATCGTCGCCGGCTCGAGCCGCGAGCCGGCATCCGGATAGACCTACCTGCCGGTGCCGTCGGCGCAGCGCCGTAGCCGGCCATGATCCCGGGGGCCATCATTCCGCCGAAGCCCAACCGGAACCGGCCGGCGTCAGGGCACCTGCGAGGAGGCCAACGACAAGGGCGAGTCCGACCAAGGGCGGACGTCCGGCTCCGGCCGAACGTCCTCTGCGTCGACTCCGGCGGGCTGTCCATCGAGCCAGAACCCCCCAGCCACGACGAGCCAGACCCAACAGGAGATGCCCACCACCGGGTTCGGGTGACGGGCATCCGAGGTTCCATCGAGTCAGATCACGTAGCGGCTGTCACCGTGATCGTGCCGAACATGCCGGCCTCGAAGTGGCCTTCGATCTCGCAGACGAGATCGTACGTGCCCGCTTTGGTCGGGATCAGGTACAACTCGACGCTCTTGCCGGCAAACACCTCCACCTCGTGTGGGGCGGGCGCCTTGAACTCAGCCGAGGCGTCCTCGGCCTTGCGGAAGGCAGCCGAGCCGAAGAAGTCCCCGGCCGTGAATTCGTGCTTGGCGGTGCCCTTGTCGACCACCTTGACGACATATGGGAGGCCGGCGGTCAGCGTGAACTCCTTGGGTGTGAACGCGAACTCGGAGAGTTCGATCGTGAGATCCTGCCCCTTCTCCCAGTCGGCCGCCTCTACCAGGGCGGCGCCATCTTGAACCCACGGTCCCGAGGCGACGTCGGCGAGCTTGAGGGCCGGGGACGCCGGCGTCTGGCCGGTGACGGTGATGGTGCCGAACATCCCGGCCTCGAAGTGACCCTCGATCTCGCATAGCAGGTCGTAGGTCCCCGGGACGAGCGGGATAAGGTACAGGTCGGCCTTCTTGCCGGCGAAGACTTCGATCTCGGTGAAGAAGGGCACCTTCACCTCGCTCTCGGCGGTCTCGGCCTTGCGCGTGGCGAC
>DASUEW010000400.1:0-2351 GCA_036274875.1 Ilumatobacteraceae bacterium | reverse complement strand
GAGCGAGGCCCGGCGCCCTGCGGTCAGGCGCCGCAGGGCGCACGACCAGGTGGCGAAGCCGAGCGCCGTTGGCGCAAGCCCGAGGTAGACGATCCAGCCGATCCCGCTCGCGCCCGCGTCGCCGAGCTCACCGACGAGCGTCGGCCCGACGAAGGACCGAGCGCCCGGTCCCGCCTCCGGTCAGCCGCGACTGGCGGGCGATCGTCGACTCGGATTCGGAACGCTGACGATCTGCGCCGACCGCGGATGGCATCGGGTTCCGCCACTCGGACTTTGACGGCACCGTCGCATGGAGACGACAACCCGCATCGGCATGCCGTGCGTAGCCGCGGCTGGGTCGATCGGGCCGGCCGGCGTCGCTGCGACATCGACCGGGCTCGATCGGCGGCCGACGAGCTTGAGCACATCGCCGCCCGATTCGAGAGCAAAGCGCTCGCGGCTGGCACCGCCCACGCGCCCGGACGGGTCAGCCTCGCCGACGGCGACGCGACCGGCGGGGAGCGGTCCCTGTCCGAAGCGGTGCGACTGTGGAGCGAAGTCGGCGCCCCTTACGAAGAGGCGATGGCACGGATCAGCCTCGCCGAAGCCCACCACACCGCCGGCACGCAGCAGCGGGCCGACTTGGACCTCCACGCGGCCCGCACGATCCTCGACGAGATCGAATCCGTCCCGTCGGTGCCCCCAACAGCGGACGTTGCGAACGGCGACGCGCTCCACGAGCAGTCGGCTGTGAGCGTTGCCATCACGACGGCGACTCGGATCGCCCGGTCCTCTGTAGGCGCCATCATCGAGTTCAACGACGAGTGGTACCTCCTGTACCACAGCCGTAAATCGCGGTCTAGGAGCCGAGTTTGCGGGAGCGCTGGTCGATGCCGGGCTGGCCGTAGGGGTAGTCGGAGATCGGAGCGGTGCTCACCTCGGTGAGCAATCCGGTTTCCTCGTCCGACAGGCGCAGGTCAGCGGCGCCGAGGTTGTCGTCGAGCTGGGCCAGGGTGCGAGCGCCGAGGATCACCGACGTCACCGCCGGGCGAGCGGCCACCCAGGCGAGGGCGATCTGTGCCATCGACACGCCGCGCCCGTCAGCCACCTTGCGGACGGCGTCCACGATCCGCCACGTGCGCTCCTGGGCGTTGCGCGGACCGTACGCCTCCATGCCGCGGTCGGGGTTCTCGCCGAGTCGAGTGGCGCCCGCCGGTGGCTCGTCGCGGGCGTACTTGCCGGTCAGCCAGCCGCCGGCGAGCGGCGACCACGGCAGGATCCCGATGCCCTCGTTGCAGCACACGTCGACGATCTCCAATTCGATGTCGCGGACGAGCAGGTTGTACTGCGGCTGAAGGGTGACGATCGGCGCTGCGTCCCCGGCCAGCAAGGCGGCCTTCTGCAGCTGCCAGCCCACGAAGTTGCTGACCCCCACGTAACAGATCTTTCCGGCGCGCACGGCGTCGTCGAAGAAGCCGAGGGTCTCCTCGACCGGGGTCAGCGGGTCCCAGGCATGAGCCTGGTACAGATCGACGGCGTCGACCCCGAGGCGACGCAAGCTGGCGTCCAACGCGCGGCCCAAATGGGTGCGGGACAAGCCGGCGTCGTTCGGTCCGTCGCCCATCGGGAAGCGGCCCTTGGTTGCGATGACGAGCCGGTCGCGGACGCCGGGACGGGCCGCCAGCCACCCGCCGATGATCTCCTCCGAGCGCCCACGCGAATACACGTCGGCAGTGTCGACGAAGTTCCCGCCACGCTCGACGAACAGGTCCAACTGCGCATACGCGGTCTCCTCGTCGCTCTCGTCGCCGAACGTCATCGCGCCGAGACACTGTGCCGACACGATCGTCCCGGTGCTGCCCAGGGTGCGGTACTCCATGGCATCGAACCTACGTCAGCCGCAACACCATCGGTGACAGTGTTTGACCGCCTGCACGAGACTCGGGGACTCAATCGCCGGGTCTCGGGCTGATGCGTACCTGTGTGAGCCGGTGGTGGGCTACTTGAATCGACCGATTTGCCTTTGGGTGCGAGTCGAAGCCGCCACACCGTGCGCTCCATGGGCATCGTCACCGCGGGTACTTCGCGCTGATGTTCTTGCGTCCGGTTCCCCCTACGTTGCGTCGCCAGCGCGCACCGCGTCGCGCTCGACGGCTTGGACGAACACGCCGCCCGGATGAGCGACCCGATCGACGGCAACGGGCATCGTCGGGGACGACCAACGTGCGACGGATGGGCGGCCCAGACCGGATCCCCGATCTGATCGCGAAGTTCGTGGCGATCGGGGATGGTGCACCGTGGGATGCGGTCGGGCTCGAGCCGGGCCAACTCGGTCAGGCGGCACTCGACATCCGCGCCTACTACGAGGAGGC
>DASUEW010000399.1:0-2570 GCA_036274875.1 Ilumatobacteraceae bacterium | reverse complement strand
GACGGTCGGACTTCTCGGGAAGGCCATCGCGACCGACGTCGCGAGCCCGATGCGGGTGGTGGTCGAGGCGCCGAGGGCGAGCAGCTGGTAGGGATCCCACTTCGTCTCTTCGACGAGCACGGTGTCGAGCCCGAGGGCCTCGGCCTGCGCGGCGCCCGCCGCGAACGCCGCCGGGTCGAGCGGAACCTCCGGTTCACGCAGCCCAGGGTCGAGCTTGCCGAGAGGCAGCAGTGACTCGATCTTCACGAACCGGCTCCCTTGCCCAGATCGGCCTTCATGAGATCGGCGCCGCGACCGTCGCATAGGCGCGCACCGTGAACGTGCCGGCGCCCTCGATCTTCGGTGGCACGGCGGTGAATCGGAACGGGCGCTCGGGCAGCGAGGCGAGGGCGGCGAGGTGCTCGACGATCGGGACGCCGGCGGCCAGCAGGATCGAGTGCACCGGCCGCTCACCGGTCGACGTGCCGTCGATGTTCAACGAGTCGATCCCGACGCACGCGACGTCGGCAGCGACGAGGGCCTCCGCCGATGCCGCCGACAGGTGCGGATGGTTCTGCATGTACTGCGGGGTCCCGAAGTGCACGGAGTGGTCGGTGCGCACCAGGACCGCATGTCCGGCGAGTCCGACCAACTCCTCGGCGGTCAGATCAATCGTCTCGATGCAGCGTCGGTCGAGACAGACCGCCGGCACGTCGGCGACCCGCTCGAGCGGGAGGGCGGCGAGATCGTGGCCGTCGGCATAGCGGTGGAACGGCACGTCGAGGTACGTGCCAGTGTTCGTGCACATCGTGATGAGACCGATGTGGAACGTCGTGCCCGGTGCGTACAACCGCTCGGCGGCTTCACGCGACAAGTGCGTCCCGACGATGGGGGTGGGCAACCCGGGATACGTCTCCATCCCCTCGGTGATCCGATGGCTGAGATCGATCAGTTGCGTGCCGGCGTTCGTGGCTTCCATGTCCGGTGACGGTAGCCCCGCCCGCGGCGCCGTCGAATCGGCGTGATTGAATCGGCGGATGGCAGTTCGCAGGGCGACGACGACGGACGCTGCGTCGCCGTCGATCGAGCGGCTCAGCGTCTCCGACGGCGGCCTCGACGTGCGCTGGGACGACGGACAGACCTCCGTGTATCCCTGGTTGTGGCTGCGCGATCACGCCCACGACGACGCGACGTTGCACCCCGTCACCCGGCAACGGCAGTTGTTCACGGCGGGCGTCGCGCCCGATCTGCGAGGGGTCGACGCCCAAGTCCTCGACGACGACGTCTCGGTGACGTGGTGCGACGAGACGCCACCGTCGCGGCTGCCGATCGGGTTCCTGGCTCGCTTCCGCCAGCCGCGACCGGCACGCACGGCCGTCGACGTCGATCGCGTTCTGTGGGACGCCGAGGTCATCGCCGCGCGGTGGCCGACCGTGCCGTACGCATCGGTGATGAACGGCGACGACGGTGTGGCGGAGTGGCTGCGGTGTGTCGCGATCTACGGGTTCTGCATCGTCGAGGCAACACCCGCGACGGTCGAGGCCAGCCGGGAGCTGATCCGCCGTGTCGGCTACATCCGCGAGACGATCTTCGGTGGCTTCTGGGACTTTCAGGCCGACCTGTCGAAGGCCGACACGGCGTACACGAACCTCGAACTGCTCCCGCACACGGATGGCACGTACTCGCACGACGCACCGGGGCTGCAGCTCCTCCACTGCCTCGCCTTCGACGGCACCGGCGGGGAGTCCACCATGGTCGACGGGTTCCGGATCGCCGACGAGCTACGCCGTGACGAACCCGAGCACTACGAGGTGCTCTCGTCGGTGGTCGTCCCGGGGCAGTACATCGGGGACGGTTCGCACCTCGTCGCCGCCCGGCCGGTGTTCCGTCACGACGACACGGGCGCCTTGGTGCAGGTGTCGTTCAACAACGCCGACCGGGCACCGTTCCTCCTGCCGGCCGCCGAGATGACCCGCTTCTACGACGCCATGCGCGCCTTCGAGTCACGTGCCAACGACCACCGGATGCAGTGGCGGCGCGTTCTGTGGCCTGGATCGGCGATGCTCTTCGACAACTGGCGCGTCCTGCACGGACGCACGTCGTACACCGGTCATCGTCACCTGTGCGGCGGCTACGTGAACCGCGAGGACTTCGAGAGCCGCCTGCGTCTGACGCTCGCCCGCCCAGTGGAGTCGTGACGAACCGTGACGCGGCGACCGCGCCACGGGACCGAACGGCGGCAGCCTTGACCACGTTCTGACGACCGCTGTCGAGCAGTGCGCTACGTTGGCCGGCGAGAGGGAAGCATTGATGCGCTGGGCCGATTGGTCGCTCGTCCAGCGAGGAGCTACCGCGAACCCACCCCACTCCGTACCAGGGCATCGACACCTTGTCGGCGCCGTGTCAGCCGGGAAGGAACGGGGCAATGCAGAATCCTGTGGTACGCGGCCGCCGAGCCCGAGCCACCTGGCTCGGCGTCGTCGTCGCGGCAGTCGTCGTGGCAGTTCTCGCTGGCGGGTTCCTCGCCGCCGGCACGGCCCGCTCGATGTCTGCCGCCGCCGCTTCCATCGTCGAGAGGAACCCACCCGACG
>DASUEW010000398.1:0-10983 GCA_036274875.1 Ilumatobacteraceae bacterium | reverse complement strand
TCGATCATCGTGTCGGTCATGGTGTCGGCCATGGCGTCGTGTCCCATTTGTCTGACTTTAGTCAGAGATTTCTCTTCCTCTATGGTCGAGCGGCATGAGCGAGTTCGGTGCCGCCGAGGCGGCAGTGCAGGCGGCCCTCGATGCCGGCGCCCGCTATGCGGATGCCCGGGTGATGCACCGGCGCCACGAGTCGATGGCGGCCCGCAACGGCGAGATCGAGTCGGTCGAGCACGACGCCGACTCCGGCGTCGGGGTGCGAGCGCTCGTCGGGTCGGGGTGGGGGTTCTTCGCCGTCGCGGATCTCGGCGATCGCGCCGCGCGTGCCGCCGGCGCCAAAGCCGCCGTGATCGCCGCCGCCAGCGCGCTCGTCTCCCGCGAGGCGTCCGACCTCGTGCCGAGCGTGCCGGTCACCGGATCGTGGGCGAATGAATGTGTCATCGACCCGTTCTCCGTCGCCTTGTCCGACAAGGGCGACCTGCTGGTGCGGGCAACGACGACGATGATCGAGCAGGGCGCCGACCTGGCCGAGGCGCAGTACCAGTTGTGGGACACCCGAAAGTGGTTCGTCTCCAGCGAGGGCCATCGCATCGACCAACACGTCCGCGAGAGCGGCGCCGGGATCAGCGCCACCGCCATCGGCGACGGTGAGACGCAGTGCCGCTCGTACCCGGCCGCTCGCGGCCAGTACGCCACGAGTGGCTGGGAGTTCGTCGAAGCGCTCGATCTGGAGGCCCACGCGGCGCGGGTCGGCTCCGAGGCTCGGGAACTGCTCAGCGCCCCGCCGTGCCCCAGTGGCGAGACGACGCTGATCCTCGGCGCCGAGCAGCTGGCCCTGCAGATCCACGAATCCGTCGGTCACGCGATCGAGCTCGACCGCATCCTCGGGTGGGAGGCCGCCTACGCCGGCACGTCGTGGCTCGACCTGGCCCAGCTCGGCTCGATGAAGTACGGGTCGGAGCTGATGAACATCACGATCGATCCGACGATCCCCGGCGCCCTCGGCTCTTTCGGCTACGACGACGAGGGCACGCCGGCGACGCCTCGTGACGCAGTTCGCGAGGGGACGTGGGTCGGCGTCCTGGCCGGGCGAGACTCGGCCGCCGTGGCGGGGCTCGACTATGCGGGCAGCGTGCGGGCCGACGGGTGGGCACGGTTGCCGATGGTGCGGATGACGAACGTCGGGTTGGAGCCCGGCCCGCACACGTTCGACGAGATCGTCGCCGAGACCGACGACGGGATCTTCATGGAGACGAATCGCTCGTGGTCGATCGACGACCGCCGGCTGAACTTCCAGTTCGGCACCGAGGTGGCGTACGAGGTCAAGAACGGCCAGCTCGGCCGGCTGCTGCGGAACCCGACGTACACCGGCATCGGCCCGCAGTTCTGGTCGTCGATGGACATGCTGTCGTCGGAGATCGTGGTGTGGGGCACGCCCAACTGCGGCAAGGGTCAGCCGGGCCAGGTCGGCCACACGGGTCATCCCTCAGCGCCCGCCCGCTTCCGCAACGTCCGTATCGGGGTGAGGGCGTGAGTGTCGAACAGGATCTGGCGGCGTCCGCCGTGGAGCAGGTGATGGCTGCCCTGGGCGACGCCGCGGTCGAGGCCGCAGCTGATCGGCACCGGTTGTCGCTGACCCGCTTCGCCAACTCGGTGATCCACCAGAACGTGGCCGAGGACGTCACCAGGGTCCGGCTGCGGATCCACCACGACGGCCGCACCGCATCGGCGTCGGCGACGGTGATCGACACGTCCGGACTGCGCGCCCTCGTGGAGCGTGCGGCCGACTCGGTGAAGGTGGCGCCGCGCGATCCCGGTTGGCCTGGTGTGGCGCCACCGGCCGGACTCGGGGTCACGCGCGTGGTCGATCCCGCTTCCGCCGACGTGACACCGGCCGATCGGGCGAAGGTCGTGCGGGCCTTCGTCGACGGCGCGGGCGGTTTCGAGACGGCGGGCTACTGCCGGACCAACCACTGGACGGGTAGCTTCGCCAACTCCGCCGGTCACACCCTGACGGGCGAAGCCGTCGAGTGCGGGCTGTCGGGCATCGCCCGCAACGACGGCGCCGACGGCGTCGCCCGCCACGCCCCTCTCGACCTGGCTCGGCTCGACGGAGCCGCGCTCGGGGCACGCGCCGCCGCCAAGGCACGCGCCTCAGCCGAGCCGACCGAACTGCCACCCGGCCACTACGAGGTCGTGCTGGAGCCGACCGCCGTCGCCGACATCGTCGAAACCCTCGCTGCGGCCGCCTTCAACGGCAAGGCGGTCAACGAGCGGCGCTCGTTCGTACGGCTCGGCGAGGGTCAGTTCGATCCGGCGATCACGCTCGTCGACGATCCGCTCTCCGTCGGGATCGCTTACGACAACGAAGGAACGCCCCGCCAGCGCCTGGTTCTCGTCGAGCGAGGCACGACGGTGTCGCTCACGCACGACCGTCGCACGGCCACCGAGGCGGGGACCACCACCACGGGACACGCAGCCGAGATGGTCTTCGATCGGGGGCCCTGCGCCCGCCATCTCGGCCTGCTGCCATCCGGCGACGAAGCCGGCGTTGCCAGCGAGGTCGACGGGCCGGTTGCCGACTCGTCGGTCGCCGAGTTGGTCGCCGGTGTCGAGCGGGGTGTGCTGGTGTCCGACTTCTGGTACACCCGGATGCTCGACCCGCGCACCCTTGCCATCACCGGTCTCACCCGCAACGGTGTCTGGCTCATCGAGGACGGCCACGTCGCCAGCCCGCTGCGCAACTTCCGCTTCACGCAGTCGTACGCCCAGGCCCTGATGCCGGGGAACGTCAAAGGCGTCGGCCGCTCGACGACGCCGTTGCCGGGCGACACGTACACGGCAACAGCGCCGCGGTGGTCGTGCCCAGCCTTGCACCTGGCGTCCTGGAACTTCACCGGCGGCGCCTCCGGCTGAGGCCCGGTGCGGAGCCGACGGAGACGACGAGGCGCTTCAGGATCTGAATCGGAGCGACGTGATGAAACCGCTGATCGAACCAGACGAGTGGTGCATCGTCCAGGACCGCTTCGACGCGGTCGACAACCGGGTCTACGAGAGTCTCTTCAGCCTCGGAAACGGCTACTTCGGTGGCCGCGGGAACCACGAGGAGACCTATTCGGGCGACTCGCTGTCGGGGAACTACCTCGCCGGCATCTACTACCCCGACCCGACGCGCGTCGGATGGTGGAAGAACGGTTATCCGGACTACTTCGCCAAGATCCTCAACGCGGCCGACTGGAAACCGATTCGGGTCATGGTCGATGGAGTGCCACTCGATCTGGCTACCGCGGAGATCCGCTCGTTCCGTCGGGTGCTGCACATGCGCACAGGAGAGCTCACGCGGACGTTTCGAGCGACGCTGCCGAACGGTCGGACGCTCGACGTCGACACCGTCCGATTCGTCAGCATGGCTCGACGGCATCTCGGAGCCATTCGCTACCGGGTCACGCCGATCGACGCCGACGTCACGCTCACGGTGTCCATGGATGTGGACGGTGACGTCGTCAACGAGGACTCGAACTACGACGCGGGATTCTGGATCGAGGTCGGCCGATCGGTCGACGGGTCGCGCGGCCTTGTCGTCTCCCGCACCAAGAAGACCGGGTTCGACACCGCCACGGGGATGGCGTTCGAGGTTCGGCGCAACGGCGAACTGCTCGACGTGACGCCGCGCGTCGAGGAGCGTGAACGGTTCGTCTCGTCGACGTTCGACGTCGACGGTACGCCGGACCAGACCGTCGAGTTCACGAAGTTCGGCGCCAACTTCACGTCGCGTGACACCGTGGCAGATGCATTGGTAGCGCGGTGTCACGCCGAGCTCGACGCTGCCGTCGCAGTTGGCTTCGACGTTCTGCGGGCTGAGCACCGGGCGGTGTGGGAACAGAAGTGGAGGATCAGCGACGTGGTCGTCGGCGGTGATCCGGCGATCCAGCAGGGGATCCGGTTCAACATCTTCCAACTCAACTCGACGTTCACGGGCGACGATCCCGATCTGAACATCGGGCCCAAAGGATTCACGGGCGAGAAGTACGGCGGTGTCACGTACTGGGACACCGAGGCGTTCTGCCTTCCGTTCTATCTCGCCACATCCGAGCCCGACGTGAGCAAGAACCTGCTCCGCTACCGCCACCGTCAGCTCGACAGAGCCATCGAGAACGCCGGCAAGTTGGGCTTCACCGGCGGCGCCGCGCTCTATCCGATGGTGACCATCAACGGCGAGGAGTGCCACAACGAGTGGGAGATCACGTTCGAAGAGATCCACCGCAACGGAGCGATCGCGTTCGCCGTCTTCAACTACCTCCGGTACACCGGCGACGAGTCGTACCTCCTCGAAGGTGGCGTCGAGGTGCTCATCGCGATCTCGCGGTACTGGGCGCAGCGGGTGTCGTTCTCCGAACCCAGACAGGCATGGGTCATGCTCGGCGTGACTGGGCCGAACGAGTACGAGAACAACGTCGACAACAACTGGTACACGAACGTGGTGGCGCAGTGGACGCTGCGCTACACGGCCGAGGCGATCGACCGCGCCCGTGAGCTCGACGCTCCAGCGCTCACGGCAATCATCGATCGAGTCGGCCTCGATGAGGCAACGGAACGCGCGCGTTGGGCCGAGATCGCCGACGGAATCCACCTGCCAGAGGACACCGAGCGCGGCGTGTTCCTTCAGCAGAGCAACTATCTCGACAAGGAACTGCTCACGGTCGACGATCTCGACCCCGCCGACCGGCCGATCAACCAGCACTGGTCGTGGGACCGGATCCTTCGTTCCTGCTTCATCAAGCAGGCCGATGTGCTCCACGGGTTGTGGGTCTTCGAGGATCGCTACGACCTCGCCACGATCCGCCGCAACTTCGACTTCTACGAGCCGCGCACCGTGCACGAATCGTCGTTGTCACCGTCGGTGCACGCCGTGCTGGCCGTGCGGCTCGGACGGCTCGAAAAGGCCCACGAGATGCTGTTGCGCACCGCTCGACTCGACCTCGACGACTTGAACAACGACACTCGGGACGGCTGCCACACGACGAGCATGGCCGGCACCTGGATCGCGACGGTTCTCGGCTTCGGCGGCGTGCGCGTCACCGACGGCGAGCTCCACGTCGATCCGACGTTGGCGCCGGGTTGGGCCGCGCTCGGTTTCCAGATCCATTTCCGCGGCGCGTGGCTGTCAGTGTTCGCCACTCCGACCAGCCTCACGATCGAGAACCGCTCTGGCGCCGCAACGTCGGTCCGTGTGGCGGATGAGCGCCACGGCATCGCCGGCGGCGCGGCGATGACCGTCACGATCCCTTGAACGTGGCCTCACCGTCCTCGGTGCTCATCGCCACGTGCTACCGGTCGGTCGCCTCGACCTCGGCGGCGAAGCCGTCGAGATCGGCGACCGTCGGTTCGTGGGTCCACACCTCGACCCCGGCGAGCTCGGCGCGGTACCGCTCCGCCTGCTCGGGTGTGGCGACCACCCTGATGGGCATCCCGTCGCGGCCGAGCTCTCGGTACCGCCCGACGATCGCCCGGTGCTGGGCCCGGTCGAGGTCGAGCTCGAACACGATTCCGTGTGCGGCCTCGAAGCTGGCGCAACCCTTGCCCGCCAGCAGGGGGCACAATGCTCCCTCGTGGGGCCCGTGGCAGACCAGGGCCGGGTGACCCACCTTCTCGAGGAACGATCGCTCGAACGCCTCCCCCACGCCGGGTGACACGTCGAGCAAGACCACCCCATGCGTCGGCTGCTCCATCTCACACCCCTTCCACCCATTGGTGTCGATGTCTCATCGTGCCCGCGTGGCGACGACGGCCGACAGAGGCAATGGTCACGAATCGCGGGCGTCGTGCGTGTCGGGTGCCGTCCCTGAAGGTTGTCCCCCAGGGGATCAGAGCGTGGATGTGGATGTGGTCACGGAGTCGAGGAAGTCGACGTCGAGCTCGAACCCGAGGCCGGGGCCGGTCGGGACCGTGACCTGCCCGTCGACCACCGTGATCGGCTCGGTGACGATGTCGCGGGCGTAGAAGCGCGTCGACGCGCTGATGTCTCCGGGCAGCGTGAATCCGGGCAGGGCGGCGAGGGCGGCGTTGGCCGCCCGCCCGATGCCCGTCTCGACCATGCCGCCGCACCACACCGGGATGCCACGATCGACGCACAGGTCGTGGATCCGGCGTGCCTCGAGGTAGCCACCGACGCGACCCGCCTTGATGTTGATGATCTCGGCCGCGCCGAGGGCGATCGCGTCTTCAGCG
Organism: Ilumatobacteraceae bacterium; assembly: GCA_036274875.1. GTDB lineage: Bacteria > Actinomycetota > Acidimicrobiia > Acidimicrobiales > Ilumatobacteraceae > JALOLG01. Next base: position 4,758 of record DASUEW010000398.1, on the reverse strand, counting down.
GTCCGTGCTGACACGATCGACTCGTCGAGGCACACCGGGGTGGCGGACGCCTTGGCCAGCTCGGCGTGACCCACGATGTCCTCCTCGTCGAGGGGTTGCTCGATGAGCAGCAGGTCGAACTCGTCGAGCCGGCAGAGGTGTTCGATGTCGACTCGCGAATAGGCCGTGTTGGCATCGACCTGGAGCGGCATGTCGGGTCCGATCAACTCGCGCACCTGACGCACCGGCTCGAGGTCCCACCCGGGCTCGATCTTGAGCTTGATGCGCACGTACCCGTCGTCGACGTAACCCTGCACCTCGCTCAACAGCCTGTCGATCGTGTCGAAGATGCCGACGCTGACGCCGCTCGGGATCCGATCGCGGGAGCCCCCGAAGTGCGTGTGCAGGTTGGTGCCGCGTGCTCGGAGCTCGGCGTCGAGCACGGCCATCTCGAGCGCCGCCTTGGCCATCGGATGTCCCTTCACCGGCCGCAGCACGGCCGCGATCTCGGCCGCGTCGACGTCGCCGGCGGCGACGAGCCGCGGGAGGAGATGGGACTCGATCACCAGCGCCGCGGCATCGACGTACTCGGCCGAGTAGGTCGGCTCGGCCTGGGCCACGCACTCACCCCAACCTGTCCAACCGTCGTCGCCGGTGACGCGGATCAACAAGATGTCGCGGTCGGTCTCGGTGCCGAAGCTGGTGCGAAACGGCACCACGAGCGGCAGCCCGATCCGACGCAGCTCGACCTCCCGGATCCTCACGCGGCACCCTTCTCGTACACGATGTAGGCGCCGTCGCGGGTGAAGCCGGTGACGACGGCGCCCCGGTGCATCCGCTCTCCGAGCTCCTTGCGGACGCGCAGGCGCCAACCGCGTGCGGCGTCCCGATCGGTGCGCCGGATCACGACGATGTCCTCCGGAGTCGGCACCTCGATCGCATCCACGTCGGGGATCGTCTCGTCGATGGTGGCCGTTGGGTCGGTCGGCCAGGCGACCATCAGCCGGTCGGACTCGTCTCGGGCGTTGATCGAGTCGGTCATCGGGCCGTAGAAGTCGATCAGGTACTCGGCGACGTGCGCCCGCAGCACCTCGATGTTGAACCACGCGTTGCGGCGCACGAGGGGATCGAAGGTCCACGTGATCCACTTCAGACCCTGGTCGGCGGCCCAGGCCCGCTGGTGGTTCTTCATCGCCCGGCCGACGCCGCTGCGCTGCACGCCCGGCAGGATGCCGGTCACGTGGCTGTGCAGCGCGTCGTCACCGTCGTGACGGGCGAGGAAGCCGAACGAGGCGCCGACGATGTGGCCGGAGTCGAACGCGCCCGCCACGTACCCGCCGCCGTGCCCGATCGCCCGCAGCAGCTCGACGCCGACGATCGGGATCACCGAACCCCACACCTGCTGGAACAGCGCGACGATCGGAGCCATCTGTTCGGCGGTCTCGAGGAGCCTGATCTCGAGCTTCTCGTCGTTCATCAGCCCGGACCGTACCCCGTGCACGGCGGGTCGATGCGGGCCGGTCGTGTTGGAGTTGGCCCACGAATGGTGTACGGAATGTACAAGGTCGTTGGCGCGGACGGTGCTCGCCGGTAAGCATGATGGCATGGCGCGGATCCTTGTCACCGAAGAGATCGCCGAAGGTGGGCTCGACCGGCTGCGAGCTGCCGGTCATTCCGTCGAGATCGATCTCGAGCTGACCCCCGAAGACCTCGTCACCCGCATCGTCGGCGTGAACGCGGTGATCATCCGCTCGGCGACGCGGATCACCGACGAGGTGCTCGCCGCGGCCGACGCGCTGATGGTGGTCGGACGGGCAGGCATCGGCCTCGACAACGTCGATGTCGATGCGGCCACGCGTCGCGGCGTGATGGTCGTCAACGCACCGCAGAGCAACATCGTGTCGGCAGCCGAGCACACGATGGCCCTGCTGCTCGCCCAGGCGCGCAACGTGCCACAGGCCCACGCCGCGCTCTTCGCCGGTCGCTGGGAACGCAGCCGGTGGGAGGGTGTCGAGCTCGCCGACAAGACCCTGGGCATCGTCGGCCTCGGCCGGATCGGCAAGCTCGTCGCCGACCGCGCCAAGGCGTTCTCGATGCGGCTCGTCGCCTACGACCCGTACGTGTCATCCGACCGGGCGCGCCAGATGGGTGTCGAGCTGCTCCCGCTCGATCAAGTCGTCGGCGAGTCCGACTTCCTCACCATCCACCTGCCGAAGACGAAGGAGACCGCCGGGCTGATCAACCGCGACCTGCTCGTGAAGGCGAAGCCGACGTTGCGGGTGATCAACGTCGCGCGCGGCGGCATCGTCGTCGAGTCCGATCTCGCCGACTGCATCCGCGACGGCGTGATCGCCGGCGCCGCGCTCGACGTGTTCGACGTCGAGCCGACCACGTCGTCGCCGCTGTTCGAGCTCGACGGCGTCGTGGCGACGCCACACCTCGGAGCCAGCACACGCGAGGCGCAGGACAAGGCCGGCGACACGATCGCCGACATGGTGCAGCTGGCGCTGGCGGGGGAGTTCGTGCCGTTCGCCGTCAACGTGAGCGCGGCCGAGGCCAACGAGACCTTGCGCCCGTTCCTGCCACTCGCCGAGCGCCTCGGCCGGTTGTTCAGCTCGCTGGTCGGCGAGGTACCGGGCTCGTTCGAGTGCTGCTTCGAAGGCGACATCGGCGGTTACGACACGCGAATCTTGGGTCTGGCGGTGTTGAAGGGGTTCTTCGGAGTGATCAGCGACGAGCCGGTCACGTACGTCAACGCCCCCCAGCTCGCAAGAGAACACGGGATCGAGGTTCGCGACGTGAACTGCACGACGTCGGACGACTACGTCAACTTGATCACGCTCTTGGGGGGCGGTCACTCGATCAGCGGGACGCTCAGTGGCCGGCGCGGTGAGCAACGGATCGTGCGGATCGACGGCCACGGCGTCGACGTGCCACCGGCCGATCACCTCTTGATGGTCACCAACGACGACCGGCCCGGCGTGATCGGCACCGTCGGGACCTTGCTCGGCAACGCGGGCGTCAACATCGCCGACATGGACGTCGGACGTGCCGAGGCGGGTTCGGCGTTGATGCTGATCGCCACGTCGACCGAGGTCACCGACCCCGTCATCGGAGCGTTGCGGGCCGCGCCTGGCATCACCAGCGTCGTCGTGTTGGCCTGCTGAACGACGAGCGGCTGACCGTCACCGTGCGGTCGCCGGGGCGAGCGCCGTACGAGCCTCGATCGTGGCGGCCCGCGCCGCGGCCGCGAAGTCGTCGCCCGACGACGCGTAGAGGATCGCCCGCGAGCTGCTCACGATCAGGCCCCTCCCGTCGGGTGTGGCACCAGCCCGCACGGCCGCTGCGGCGTCGCCATGCTGGGCACCGACGCCGGGCACGAGGATCGGGAGGTCGCCGACGACATCGCGGACGACTGCCAGCTCACCCGGGAACGTGGCGCCGACCACCAGCCCGCACTCGCCGTTCTGGACCCACTGGTCGGCGACCATGCGGGCGACGCGGACGTACAGCGGCTCGCCGCCACAGTCGAGCGACTGCAGGTCGGCGCTGCCGGGGTTGCTGGTGCGGCACAGCGCGATCACCGCGCCCCCCAGCGCGAAGTACGGCATCACCGAGTCGCCGCCCAGGTAGGGGTTGACGGTGACGGCATGGGCTCCGTACCTGGCGAACGCCTCGCGGGCGTAGTGCTCGGCCGTCGATCCGATGTCGCCGCGCTTGGCGTCGAGGATCAACGCCACGTCGGGATACTCCTCGCGGATGTAGGTGCAGAGCCGCTCGAGCTGAGCTTCCGCCCGTTGCGACGCAAAGAACGCGATCTGCGGCTTGAACGCGCAGACGAGGTCGGCGGTGGCGTCGACGATCGCTCGGCAGAACTCCCAGGTCGGGTCGGCGGCGGTGTCGAGCACGCGGGGCAAACGGCTCGGATCGGGGTCGAGACCGACGCACATCATCGATCCCGACGCGGCCCAGCCGCGGGTCAGCCGGTCGTAGAAGCCCACGAGCCCGACGGTACCCCCGTCAGCTGACGGTGATCGCCGCGGTCGGACACAGCTCGGCGGCTTCTTCGACCTTCGTCCGCAGCTCCTCGCCGGGTTCGTCCTGGAGGACGTAGAGATATCCGTCGCTGCGCACTTCGAAGACCTCAGGGCAGATCTGCATGCACGAGCCCGTCGATGCGCACAGGTCGTAGTCGACCGTCACCTTCATGGTCCAACCTCTTCACGATTCGGTACTTCACGACGTGGCTCTTCACGAGTCACCCAGAGACTCACGACTTGGCTGCACGGTAGCCGTCGGCCTCGGCGCCGGCGGTACTCGCGTAGCAGCGCTCCGGCACCGTGCGGTCGTAGAACCGGCCGCCCGGCACGTGGTAGATGCGGGAGTTGGCGTTGCCCTTGATGGGATACCCGGGCGGGCAGGCACCGTCGACCGGTGGAACCCACGTCGACGCGGGGGAAGCGTCGTCGGCGTCCTCACCGGCGGGCGCGTTCGACGTCGTCGGGCGTGGCTCATCGCCGACGAGGCGCAACGGCGCCGGGTCGGGCGGCGACCATTCAGGAGCGGGTCGTTCGACCTGACGTCGGTGCCAGACCGTGTAGGCGGCAGCAGCGGCCCCGCCGATGAGGACGAGCCAGATGAACCGTCGGAGGCAGCGAACCATGCTCCGAGACTATGACACTTGGGTCGGCTCGCCAGACCTCTCGATCGCGAACGTCTGGTCGCCGACCGTGACACTTGGGTCGGCTCGCCAGACCTCTCGATCGCGAACGTCTGGTC
>DASUEW010000397.1:0-9641 GCA_036274875.1 Ilumatobacteraceae bacterium | reverse complement strand
TGGCTCGGCATCGCCACGCTCGCCGGGATGGTCCCGGCGGTCGTCCTCACGCCGTGGGCGGGCGTGCTCTCCGACCGCCTGAACCGGCGCCAGATCCTCATCGCCACCCAATCCGTCGCGATGGTCGCGACGTTCGTGCTGTGGGGCCTGTTCGCATCGGACCGGATCTCTCCGTTTTCGATCGTGCTCGTCGGGTTCGTAGTTGGCATCGCCACGGGCTTCCAGACACCGACCTGGCAGGCGTTCGTCCCGAGCCTGGTCGCCGCGGACGACATGCTCCAGGCAATCCGTCTCAACTCGACGCAGTTCACCGTCGCCCGCGCCATCGGTCCGGCGGCCGCGGGGGCGGTGGTCGCGACGTTTGGGATCGGCGCGGCCATCCTCGTCAACGCGTCCACCTACTTGCTCGTGATCGGCGTCCTCGCCGTGGTCCGACCCAACCAGCAGGTCTTCGACGCCCGGCACAGCTCGTTGCGGGCGTTCGCAGAGGGTGCCCGTCACGTCTGGCACCACCGCGGCGTGCGACTCGCCGTCCTGCTGGCGCTGTTCACGGCACTCACCGGGCAGCCGCTGCAGTACGTCGCGGCCGCCATCGCCAGCGACGGGTTCGGGCGCGACAGCACGGACAGCGCAGCGTTGATGACCGCGCTCGGCCTCGGCGCGCTGCTCGCCAGCCTCTTCGCGGGACGTCTGGCGCGCCGGCGCTCCCGCTACTGGATGGTGGTGGGCGCGCTGACGATGTACGCGGGCGCGCCGCTGATCGTCGCCAGTGGACAGACCTTCGCCCTCGCTGTGGTCGGCTACTTCGTCGGCGGATTGGCGCATTTCACGTTCGCGGTGCAAGTCAACAGCCTGATCCAGCTGGAGACGCCGGACCACTTGCGGGGGCGTGCTATCTCGTTCTACCTGCTGGCGATCCTCACCGGAATCGCCGTCGGCCCACTCGTCATGGGAGCGCTGATCGACGCGGTGGGTGTGCGGGCCACGCTCGTCGCCGACGCGGCGATCGTGGCGATCGTGAGCGGCTGGGTGATCGCCAGCGGTCAGCTGCGTGCGTTCGACCCGGAGCGCGCTCGGAGCCTGGTACCGACGATCAGCGCGTGAACGTGACGGGCAGGGCCTGGATCCCGCGAACGAACGACGAGTGGCTGTACACCGGTTCGAAGCCCGGGTCGGCCAGGCGAAGGTCGTGCAGGCGGGTGAGCAGCTCGGTGAAGATCACGCGCAGCTCGAGGCGCGCGAGCTGGGCGCCGAGGCAGAGGTGCGGACCGAATCCGAACGAGAGGTGCGGATTCGGATCCCGAGTGACGTCGAATCGGAACGGGTCGACGAACACGTCCTCGTCGCGGTTGGCCGAGATGTACGCCATCAGCACCTGAGAACCGCCCGGGATGGTGACGCCGCGCACCTCCACGTCGCCGGTCGTGACGCGGTTCATGTTGTTGATCGGAGTGACCCATCGCAGGCATTCCTCGACCACCGTTGGTGCCACGGTGCCGGTCTGCGCCGTGGCGATCGCGATCGCGAGCTGGTCGGGTTCGGTGAGCAGAGCGTGAATGCCGCCGGCGATCACGCTGCGTGTGGTCTCGTTCCCGCCCACGAGGAGCAGCAGCGAGTTGCCGACGACATGGGCGTCATCGAGCGTGTCACCTTCGATGCCAGCGTTGGTGGAGCCGTGAAGCAGCGTGCTGACGAGGTCGTCGCCCGGTTCGAGGCGACGGCGGGCGATGACCTCGGCGATGTAGGCGTAGTACGCGAACGCTGCACCGACGACTTCGTCGGTGATGTACTCGGGATCGTCGGCACCCGCGATCATCTGGTCGCTCCAGTGCTGCAGTTGCGCGTAGTCGTCGGGAGATGCCCCGAGCATCTCGCCGATCAGCGTCATCGGGAGCGGCTTCGCGAACGCGGTCACGACGTCGCAGGAGCCGGACTCGATCACATCATCGACGAGCCGCCGGGCAACGGAACGCGCGTGAGCCTCGTACAACTGCATTTGCCGATGCGTGAACCCCTGGGCGACGAGCCGTCGCTGTGCCGCGTGCCACGGGTCGTCACTGTCGATCATCGACGGCTGAGGCGGAACGTTGGGGCGCGAGCCCTTGGCGTTGGAGAACAGCTGCGGCTGCCGCTCTGCGACGCGGATGTCCTCGTGCTTGGTGAGCGCCCACGTGCCCGTCGGGTCGCAGTACACCGGTTGGCTGGCGCGCAACCAGGTGAAGAACGGGTGCGGATCGGCGGCATACAGGTCGCGGTCGAGGATGCGCTGCTCGGACGAGGTGGACGTCATGTGATCACGCCTGTCTCGCGGCGGTGGCCGCGCATCGACGCGACTGTATCTGACGAGTCGTCAGATACTGTTGTGGTGCGGGGCCGGGATGTCCGAACCTGACGGCGGGCCGTTGACACCCATGTTCTAATGCCATACATTATCTCGATGGAGTTCGGGGTCTTTCTCAACGGCTACATCCCGGGGCCAGCGGCCCACGACACGCAGTGCGAACACACCGCGCTGATGCGTGAAGCCGCGTATGCGATCCACGCCGACAAGTTCAACTGGAAGTACGTGTGGTTCGGCGAGCACCATGCGCTCACCGAGTACAGCCACCTCTCCGCGCCCGAGGTGATGATGGGGTACGTCGCCGCGCAGACCGAGCAGATCCACCTCGGCTCGGCCATCGTCAGCCTCCCCACGACCAAGGAGCACCCTGTGCGCATCGCCGAACGGGCGGCGATGCTCGACCACGTCACCGCCGGTCGCTACGAGTTCGGCACCGGTCGCGGCGCCGGAAGCCACGAGGTCGCCACCTTCAACGGCCTCACCACCGCGGAGACGAAGAGCATGTGGGACGAAGTGATCCGCGAGATCCCACGTATGTGGGAACAACGCGACTACACGTTCGACGGCACGCACTTCAGCGTGCCGACGCCCCACAACATCCTGCCCAAGCCGTGGGGCACTGGACATCCGGCGCTGTGGTTGGCGTGCGGCAACCCGGACACGTTCTCCAAGGCGGGCTCGTTGGGACTCGGCGCGATCGCCTTCAACTTCGAGCCGATCTACGACCTGCAGGGACGGATCGACGCCTACAAGGAAGCCGTCGAGCACCCGACCGAGCTCATCGGCCAGTTCAAGAACGACAACGTGATGATGACCAATGCGGTCATCTGCCTCGAGGACCGGGCGCGGGCACGCCAGATCGCGTTGAGCCGCGGGCGCGGCTACCTGTACTCGATGGTGTGCATGTACCACGACACGATGCCGAAGAAGGCCGGATACCCGACCTGGCCGGAGCCCCCCTTCGCGATTCCTGACGACTCGGTGCTCGACCATCTCATCGAAGCCGGGTACCTGCTGTGCGGCACACCCGACGAGGTGGCCGAGCAGGTGCAGCGGTACTCCACTGTGGGCTGCGACCAGCTCGTGTTCGGTCTGCCCAACGAAGGCTTCGAGCACGAAGAGGTCCTCGAGTGCATCGAGCTCTTCGGCAAGCACGTCATCCCCGAGTTCGACCGCGACGCCGAGCACTCCACCACCCGCTACCGACGCGAGGCCAAGCGCTCGTTCCCCGAGTTCGCGTTCGCGGTGCCGGATGTGCACGTCAGTGTCATCCCCGAGAGCGCTCTGCTCCCCCTGCCGATCTGACACCGACGTGCACGTCGGGCACTGGCTACTTTGAACCGCATGAACGAGGCGCGTACCGCTGACCGGCTGGCGATCGGCGAGTTGCTCTCGCGTTACGCCTGGAGTCTCGCCGACAGGGATTGGTCCGCGTGGCAGGCGTGCTTCACCGCCGACGCCCACGCCGACTACACCACCGCCGGTGGCGTTGCCGGCACGCCCGCGGACGCCGCGGCGTGGCTCGAACAGACGATGTCGATGTTCGACGTCGCCGTGGGCCACACGGGCAACGTCGTCATCGACTTCCTGGATGACGACACCGCCGCGGTGCGCTCGATGTACAAGATGGTGATGCGCATCCCCGGCGATGCCCCCACGTACATGGAGGCGTGCGGCTACTACCGCGACAAGGTGGTTCGGGACCGGTCGGGATGGTTGCTCGCCGATCGCGTCGAGCACCTGCTCTACATTCGCTAGGAGACGACATGCCGCTGCCGTCCAAACGAGATCCCGAGCTGCTGCGGGCTGGATTGGAGCGATGGTTCAGCACGACGCTCGGCCACCCCGCCGTGGTCGGCGACGTCTCGGTCCCCGACGGAACGGGCATGTCCAGCGAAACGCTGCTGTTCGAACTCACCCATGATGGCCGCACCGAGCAGATGGTCGCCCGCATCCGTCCGGACATGGACGACTGGCCGGTGTTCCCTGTCTACGACCTCGCCAAGCAGGCCGCGGCGATGAGGATGGTGGCGGCGTGCACCGACGTCCCCGTGCCGGAAGTGCCCTGGGTCGAGGACGACGACCGTCACCTGGGCGCGCCGTTCATCGTGATGCGGCGGGTGGACGGACGAGCCTTGCCCGACATGCCGCCCTACGTCTTCGGGGGGAGCTTCCTCGATGCGATGAGCCCGGACGAGCAGCGCGAGCTGCAACGTGAGGCGATCAGCATCCTCGCTCGCTTGCACGCGCTCGACCTCTCGGTCGTCGACGCGTCCGCGATCGGCCCCGCGGGGGAATCGGGACAGGAGTCGCTCAGCCGCCAGCTCGACGAGTTACGGAGCTACTACGAGTGGGCCCGCACCGGGTGGTCGTTCGGCGACCAGACGGTGCCGCTGATCGATGCGGCGGTCGAGTGGCTGCACGCCCATCGGCCGGTCGATCCGGGGCCGACGGTGCTCAACTGGGGCGACGCCCGCCCCGGCAACATCCTGTTCGACTCCACGCGACCGACGGCCGTCCTCGACTGGGAGATGGTCAACCTCGGACCAGCCGGCGTCGACGTCGGCTGGTTGATCCTCCTGCACGAGTTCTTCCAGAGCCTGAGCGTCGTCTTCGAGCTGCCCGGCTTCCCCGACTTCTGCCGACCCGACGACGTGCACGCCGACTACGTCGCCGCCGGCGGTCGACCGATCGCCGACCTCGATTGGTACGTCACGTATGCCGCCGTCCGCTTTGCCGTGATCTCGGTTCGCACCTCGTCTCGCGAGGCGGCGTACGGCAACCGGGAGGTGCCCGCCGATCCGGCCGACCTGATCATGCATCGCGATCTGCTGGCAGCCAAGATCAGCGGGTCCAAGATCAGCGGTTGAAGATCAGCGGTCCCAGATCAGCGGTCCCAGATCAGCGGTGTGGTGAGGGCCGATCTCCACAGGTCAGGTCCGCAACAGATCCGGCCGCGACGTGGCGACCATCCTGCGCATGCCGTCACGCCAGCCGACCTGCGAGCGGAACCCGGTGTCGTGCAGCCGGGTCAGATCCGGCACGATCGAGGCGATGGTGGCCGCCGTCGGCGCGAAGGTCGGCGAATGCCCGGTCAGCCGGCCGAGCTCGGCGCACCAGTCCTCGACCGAGACGACCTCGTCGCCGCCCCAGTTCACGGTCGCGGCCGGCGTCGAGGCGAGCGACAGCAGGTAGGGGATGCTGCGGGCGATGTCGTCGGCGTGGATCGGTGTGTAGTCGGTGGGCTGGTCGAGGTGCACCGGAACCGCCATGCCCTGCTCCATCATCATCAAGTGGAACAGCATCCACCCGTAGGTGTCGCCGTAGGGAACGTTGAGGCGAGCGATCACCGTGGGGAGGCCGAGGCGACGCGAGGTGTGGCGAACGAGGACTTCGGCAGCGATCTTGGAGATGGAGTACGTGGGCATGCCGGGCATCGGCCGGTGACTGTCACCGAGCGGATCCGTCTCCTTGCGCGGCGAGCCGTGCACCGGCGCGTAGACCGCGGTGGACGAGCAGTGGAAGAACGAGCCCAGTTGCGGGCTGGTCCGCACCACTGCCTCCATCAGGTCGGCCGAACCCTCGGCGTTGACCCGGAACGCGACGTCGAAGCTGTCGACCTTGGCGACCGCGAAGTGCAGCACGAGATCGAGGTCGGCCGGCAGGCTCGACCAGTCGTCAGCGGTCAGATCGACGGGGACCGGCTCGATCCCGGCGTCGCTCACCTTGGTGCGGGCCTCGGCGTTTCGAAAGCGCGCCGCGCCGAAGACCGTGTTGCCCTGAGAGGCCAGGGACGCTGCCACTGGACCGGCGACCCATCCGGTGACCCCAGTGACAAGGATTCGCTTGCCGACGATCGGCAACGCGGCGCTCATCGCGCTCACCACAGCTCATCCGTGTAGCGGTCCGTGCCGAACACGGTCTGCTTGAACGGCGCGGTCCAGAGGTGGTCGGCCACGCCGCCGGCACTCAGGTGCGCGCCGAAGTGCGCCCAACCGTCGTCCCACCGGTGGTCCGGTTCGTGATCGAGGAAGTGCAGTTGGACGAACCGCCGGTCTGCGTTCGGCACGCGGGGCACATCGCCCGGCGCATCGTCGAGCAGTGGCAGCGGCCTCGAAGCGCCGATGAGATCCGGCCCCCATTCCGTATCGAACGCGTCGTCGGCCCACGCGCGGGTCCACGAGTGGAGATCGTCGAACGTCGAACCCTCGGTCAAATCGCCGACGTTGACGACGAGGCCTGGGTACGGGCGGTCGAGCGCGAGCTCGATCGGGGTGGTGCGCTCTCCACGCTGGATCGACCACGAGTGCTCGTACAGCCCGGTGTGGATGTGGTCGCGATGGGGGAACATCCGACCCTGCTGATGCAGCTGGCGCACGTTGTCGACGCTCCACCGGTTCCACTCGTCGTGGTGTCCCTTCAGCACCCAGTAGATGGCCAGGAAGGAACCGATCGACGGTTCCGGCGTCATCGGCGACACGGCGGGGTAGCGCAGGTCCTTGAGCCGCCGCGTGGCGACGAACCGGTCGCCTGCGAAGGTGTCGGCACCGACCATGCACCCCGAGTAGAAGTGGTCGTGCTCGTACCAGCGGTTGTACTCGACCTCGTGGCCGCGGTGCGGCTCGACCATCGTGAACAACACAGTTCCGAGTTCGATCGGCGCGATCATCCCTCGACCGTAGCCGGTATCTGACGACCCGTCAGATACCGGCTACGGTTGCCCGTTCGACGGTCGCGATGAGTTCGCGGGCGCGGTTCGGTCAGACTCCCTGACAGACCTGGCACACGATCCAGATGGAGGAACCGATGGCCTTTCGTCCCTACCTGTTCTTCGGCGGCAACTGCCGCCAGGCGTTCACTCGCTATCAGGAGATCTTCGGTGGTGAGCTGACGCTGATGTCCATGAAAGACGTCCCCGGCGAGGAGCCGCCCGCCGACAAGGCGGACATGATCATCCACGCCGCGCTCACCGTCGGCGATGACTTGCTGATGGCGTCCGACGATCCGATGTCCGACAGCTTCGGTCCGGTCCAGGGGATGATGGTGAGCTACGACGCCGCCGACGTGGCGGATGCGACGCGCGTCTTCGACGCGCTGAGCGACGGCGGCAACGTCACCCAGGCGCTCCAGCCAACCTTCTTCTCGGAGGCCTTCGGCATGTGTGTCGACCGGTTCGGCACGCCATGGATGGTCGTCGGCCCGCAGCAGCAGCAGCCATCCTGACACTGCTCCCGCGGCGTTGATCAGTCCTCGAACAGGAAGCGTGTTGCGTCGGCGGGAAACGACGACCACGCGAGCACACGTCGGTGGTGGAGTCCGAACGGATCGCTGTAGGAGTTGGCGTCGAACTCGATGCCGTACTCGGCGTACTTGTCATTCGCCAGATCGGCCAGATGCTGGGCGAACTCGGCTGACGGACCGACCCTGTGGACCTCGCCCTCGACGACGACCACGTTCCAGGGGTCAGGAAGGTGGATCGTCACGTGCGGGTTGGCCCGCGCCGTTCGCACGTGGAACGTCTCAGGCGAGCCGCCGTAGTAGAGGACATCGTCCACCCACAGGCCGTCCACCGGCACGACGTGCGGGCTGCCGTCTCGCCGGTCGTCGCGACCCAGTACTGCTTGGCGACCGCCAGCCGGACGCGGACATCCGGCCAGTACTGGGTCGTCGTCGTCTCGCCATAGCCCGGCGGCATGACGAGCTTCTCTGCTCTCGGCACCGGAACAGGTTCGCACAAGGTCCGCGGCCGTTGCCTCCGCCGCTGACGGTGACCGGATCGCTCACGCGCGGTCGATGACGATCGTCGGCGCCTCGGTCAGCGTCCACCGCAGGGCGGACGTATCGAGGAACCGGGCGACGTCGTCCTGCATCGCCGGGAAGTCCGGCTCGGCGGTGTGCGCCCAGAACGACTGCACGGACTCGAACTCCTGGATCGTGACGCCGTCCCACTCGGGCTCCGGCGCGTCCTGGTCGTCGGTGGGCCAGGCGGTGGGGTGCTGCTCGTAGCGCAGGACGTAGTTGGCCGCCGAGCTGTTGGCGATGAGCGGGCCGTGCACCTCGAGCCAGTGGTGCAGGAACGCTTCGTGTGTCGTGCCGGGCTTGCGCTTCAGCAGCGTGATCAGACGGATCATGGGTCTCCCAGTCTCGGTCTCGGGCCTACAGGCCGAGGAACGAACCGCCGTCGCAGACGATGGTCTGGCCGGTCACGTAGCCGGCATCGTCGCTGGCGAGGAACAGCGCCACCGAGCCGATGTCGTCGGTGATGTCTCCCACACGCCCGAGCGGCGTGCGGTCCTCGATCGCCGCACGCAGCGCAGGGTTGCGCTCGAAGGCGGTGATCAGCCCCGGGCTGGCGGCCACCGGAGCGATGCAGTTGGCGGTGATGCCGAGATGGCCCCACTCGCGAGCGAGGCTCTTCGCCAGCGCCCGCTGCGCCGCCTTCACCGGGGAGTAGAGGGCGATGTTGGCGCTGCCCTCCACACCGGACGGCGACGTGACGAGGATCAGCCGGCCGTTCGCACCAGCCGCCGCCAGGTGCGGGTAGGCGAGCTGGGCGCAGAAGAACGAGCCCCACACCGCGGTGCGAGACATGGCCACCCAGTGCCGGTCGAGGTCGGCGTCCTCCAACCGGTGGCTGATGGCCCCGGTGAACGCGTTGTGGACCACGACGTGCAGGTGGCCGAACCGGTCGACGGTCCGCTGGACGCAGGCCGCGACGCTGTCGCGCTCGGTGACGTCGGTCTCGATGCACACGGCGGATCCGCCTCCGGACACGATGGACGCAGCTACCGGCTCACCCGTTGCGGCTCGCCGTGCGGCGACGACCACGTGCGCGCCCTCGGCGGCGAGTCGGCGGGCGATGCCCTCACCCACACCCTGACCGGCTCCGGTGACGAGAGCCACCCGGCCGGCGAGCCTGCCGCTCACATCCACACCCCACCGTCGACGACGATGGTCTGTCCCGTCACGTCGCCGGACGCCTCGCTGCAAAGGAAGTCGATGAGCGCCGCGGGATCGCGGCTGGACAGCGCCCCTCCGGCGAGCGACTGCGAACCGGCGACGTCAGGGCTGGCCAGGAACTCGTCCGGTGCGATGGCGACGGCGTTGATCGTGACGCCATGCGCGCCCCACTGGCGCGCGGCCGACTTCACAAGCACCCGGATCGCCTCAGCCGTCGCCGCCACGTGCGCGTAGCACGCTCCACCCGACATCGCCGTGGTGGGCAGCACGACCACGACCCGCCGGGCACCATTGTGAAAGGCGCGTTGCAGCTCGGCGATCACGGCGCGCATCGGCGCTT
>DASUEW010000396.1:0-3409 GCA_036274875.1 Ilumatobacteraceae bacterium | reverse complement strand
ACGTCAGCGAACAGGTGCTCGACGAAGCCGGCGAGTTGCCGGCCGAAGAGCTCGATGTCGAGGGCGAGGTCGAGAAGTTTCGTGACTTCCTCGACGAACTCGAACCATCCGACTTCTTGCCCGACGTTCCAGAGACGGCGCAACAGACCGACCCGGCAGTCGGCGACGACGAGGGCTGATCGAGCATGGATAGCTTCACCGTGCCGACCAAGTACTGGCACTCGCTCGACGACGGGCGGGTGCAGTGCGACGTGTGCCCGCGTGCCTGCAAGTTGCGCGATGGCCAGCGGGGCGTGTGCTTCGTGCGCGCTCGGCAAGACGACCAGATCGTGCTCACCACCTACGGTCGGTCGAGTGGGTTCTGCATCGACCCGATCGAGAAGAAGCCAGTCAATCACTTCCTTCCGGGTTCGGCGGTCTTCTCCTTCGGCACAGCAGGCTGCAACGTGGCATGCCGGTTCTGCCAGAACTGGGACATCTCCAAATCGAAGGAGATCGACACCCTTGCCGACGAGGCATCACCCGAAACCATCGCTCGTACGGCGGCAGAGCTCGGTTGCCGGAGCGTGGCATTCACCTACAACGATCCGACGATCTTCCTGGAGTATGCGATCGACGTCGCCGATGCCTGCCACGACGTCGGGGTTGCCACCATCGCCGTGACCGCCGGCTACATCTCCCCCGAACCACGGTCCGACTTCTACGCCCACATCGATGCCGCCAACGTCGATCTCAAGGGCTTCACCGAAGACTTCTACCGGCACACCTGCGGCGCCGAACTTGGTGCCGTGCTCGACACCCTCGTGTACCTGGCCGGGACCGACGTGTGGTTCGAACTGACGACTCTGCTGATCCCCGGGCTCAACGACAGTGACGAGGAGTTGCACGCCATGACGACCTGGGTTGTGGAGCACCTCGGGTGCGATGTACCGATGCACTTCACCGCGTTCCATCCCGACTACCGAATGCTCGACCGTCCGCCGACACCGCCGGCCACGCTGACTAGAGCACAGCGGATCGCCCGCGGCAACGGCGTGCGGTACGCGTACACGGGCAACGTCACCGACGTCGACGGCGGCAGCACGTTCTGCCACAACTGCGGCGTGCGGGTGATCCAGCGTGACTGGTATGCGATCGGCGAGTACCGGCTCGACGATTCCGGGAATTGCCAGGCGTGTGGCGCGACCATCCCCGGCGCCTTCCACGGTCCGGCCGGCCACTGGGGCCGGCGCACTCAACCGATCGAGATGCGACGCCGGTCCGCTCCGGGGCGAATGAGATGAGTGGCACAGTGCTGCGCGTGCGGCCGGCCGCCGTAGCCGGCACCTTCTACCCGAACGCTCCGACGTCACTGCGCCAGGCGCTGCAGCACTCGTTCGACGCGGCCGCTCCTCTCCCGTCTGGCGAGGCGCGTGTTCCCAAAGCGCTCGTGGTCCCTCACGCGGGTTACCAGTATTCGGGGCCGATCGCAGCGAGCGCGTATGCACGCCTCGGTGAGGCGCGCCATGCGGTGCGCCGGGTGGTATTGGCCGGCCCGAGTCACCGCGTGTACCTACGTGGACTTGGGCTGTCGAGCGCCGATGCGTTCGATACGCCGCTCGGCCTGGTCCGCGTCGACACCGAGCTTCGCGACGAGGTGGTGGGGCTTCCAGGGGTCCACATCAACGATGCGGCACACGCCTACGAGCACAGCTTGGAAGTGCAGTTGCCGTTCCTGCAAACAGTCCTCGACAACTTCACGTTCCTGCCACTGTCGGTCGGAGACGCCACGACTGATGAGGTCGCCGCGGTGCTCGAGGCCTGCTGGGGCGGGCCGGAAACGCTCGTTGTGGTGAGCACCGACCTGTCGCACTACCTCCCCTACGCCGAGGCGAGGGGCGTCGACGCATGCACCGCGGCGGCGATTGTCGGCTCGCTGTCACGACGGATCAGTGACACGGCGGCGTGCGGCGCCCGTGCGTTACGTGGGCTTCTGAGGGTTGCCACTGAACGAAACCTCACCGTCGAGCAGCTCGATCTACGCAACTCCGGCGACACAGCCGGCGGCCACGACAAAGTGGTGGGCTATGGCGCCTTCGCCGTCGCCTGAGACCTCCTGAACGCGGGCGAGGCGGAGTTGTTGCTCGAAATCGCCGACGAGACGATCATCTCCGGTGCGTCGGGCCGCATCGCTCGCGTGGCGTTCGTTGGGCGTTGTCAGGCCTGCGCGGCGATCGCCTCGATCTCGATGAGCCACTCTGGTTCGAGTAGTTGGGCGCATATGACTGTGCGTGCTGAGCGGTGCTCACCGAGATGACTCATCAGAAGACCGACGTTCGCGGCGTCGAAGGCCGGGTCTGCGAGGTAGAACCGCAACGACACCAGGTCGGCAGAGGTCATATCAGCGCTCGCCAGCACTCGCTCGAGATGCCGCCAGACCAGCGTCGCCTGCTCCTCGAAGCTGCTCGGCATGGTCCTGCCGTCTGGCTCATAGCCGTTGAGTCCGCTGATGTACAGCGTACGTAGGCCCGCAGCGACCTCGACCGCGTGCGCGTAGTTGGCGTACGGCTCGTATACATCGGAAGGGTTGTGGGCTCGATTGGTCATGCACGGATCATGACCCGGCGAGCCCGGCCGACACTCCCAGAAATCGCAGATGGATCGACGCCGTGCGCGCCTCCGACACGAGCAATCGCCCGTCTCGGTCACTGGCGATCGCCCGGACATCCAGCGGTCCCGGATAGTCGAGGAGGGCGTTGCTTGGCGCGGTATTCGGATATCGCCGTCGTGGTCACGTGGGCTCGGGTGGAGCGAGTTCTCGCCGGAGGGCTGTTGACAACTGTTGATAGCGCCGGCAGGATGGTTCTGTGAGTCGGAACACGATGAGCTTTGCCCTGCCGGAGTCACTCCGCGAGTACATCGACGCCCGCGTTCGATCGGGTGAGTACGGCAACACGAGCGAGTACCTGCGCGATCTGATCCGACGCGACCAGCACGAGCAAGCCGCGCGACGCCTCCGGGAGCTGATCACCGACGGGCTCGAGTCAGGCGCCGCTGTGCAGTTGACGAAGCGCAGGATCGCTGATCTGCGTGAGCAGGCTCTGCACCGTGAGTCGTGAGCCCAGCCTCGCTCCGCCCCTTGGCCGAAGCCGATCTGGTGGAGCGCACTCGCTACTACCGATTGCACGCCGGCGACGACGTCGCCGCCCGGTTCTTCGAGGCCGCGATCGATGCGTTGCGAGCGGTCGAGCGGATGCCGGGCACCGGCTCGCCACGAGTCGGTGAGCTCTGCGACATCCCTGGCCTTCGCGTGCGGCGGATCGAAGGATTCCCGTGCGGCTGGTTCTACTTCACCAGACCGGACCACGTCGACGTCGTGAGGCTCCTCGCCGACACCCAGGACCTCGCTGCCGTCCTCAACGCGTTCGAC
>DASUEW010000395.1:0-4725 GCA_036274875.1 Ilumatobacteraceae bacterium | reverse complement strand
GCGGCCCTCGACCCCGATCGTCTCCGACATCGTTACCTGCACGCTCCGCACGTAGCGGCGGTTCCAGATCGGCTCCAGCAGGGCGTTCGAGAAGCGGAACACCAGCAGGTCCTCGACGCTCTCCTTGCCGAGGTAGTGGTCGATGCGGAAGATGCGTTCCTCGGGGAACACCTTGTGCAGCGTGGTGTTCAGCTCGCGCGCCGACATCAGGTCGCGTCCGAATGGTTTCTCGACGACGATCCGGCCACGGTCGTTGAGACCCACCGAGGCCAACGATTCGGCCACCGTCGGGAACATCGTCGGTGGGATCGCCATGTAGAAGACGGCTTGCTTCGACCCGTGCCGGTCGAGTGTTGCAACGAGCTCCTGCCACGTTGCACTGTCGGCGTAGTCACCCTGGATGAGGTCGAGGCGCTCCATCAACTGGTCGATGACGGCGTGGTCGGCGTCGTCGATCGTCTCCGTGATCGACGTGTGGGCGTTCTCGCGGAACGCCTCGTCGGTCCAATCGCTGCGGGCCACACCGATCACCGGGAGCTCCAACCCTCCGTGGCGCTCGAGGTGGTAGAGCGCCGGGAACAACTTGCGCTTGGCGAGGTCGCCGGTGGCGCCGAACAGCACCAGCGCGTCGGCAGGCGGTTGATCCGACATCGTGTGTGTTGACTGTTCCGCGCCGCGTGCGACATTGGCGGCGTCGGACGTTCTGGACGGCTTGTGTGTCATCGCGTCGACTGCTTTCGTTCCGCGTGGCCGCCGAAACCTGCCCGCATCGCCGAGAGCACCTTGTCGGCGACGTCGGAGCGTCCCCGCGAGCTGAAGCGCGCGAACAAGGCCGCCGACAGCACCGGCACGGGCACGCCCTCGTCGATCGCGGCGTGGATGGTCCAGCGCCCCTCGCCCGAGTCGCTGACGTGGCCGCCGTACTGCGCCAGCTCGGGATCGTCGAGCAGCGCCTGGGCGGTGAGATCGAGCAGCCAGCTGGCGACGACGCTGCCCCGGCGCCAGACCTCGGTCACCGCCGCGAGGTCGATGTCGTACTGGTAGTACTCCGGATGGTCGAGTGGCGCCGTCTCGGCGTCGGCGGTGTGCGAAGCCGACCCGACGCCGGCCTTGGCCAGCACGTTGAGCCCCTCCGCGTAGGCGGCCATCAACCCGTATTCGATCCCGTTGTGGACCATCTTCACGAAATGCCCGGCGCCCGACGGGCCACAGTGCAGCCATCCACGCTCGGCGGTGTCGGGCTCGCCGGTCCGTCCGGACGTTCGCTCTGCGGCATCGACGCCCGGCGCCAACGAGTCGAGGATCGGCGCCAGCCGGGCGACCGCGTCGGTGTCGCCGCCCACCATCAGGCAGTAGCCCCGTTCGAGTCCGTGGATGCCGCCGCTCGTACCGACGTCGAGGTAGTGGATGCCCCGATCACGCTCCAGTGGACCGCTGCGGTCGACGTCGTCGTGGTACCAGCTGTTGCCACCGTCGACGATCGTGTCGCCGGCTTCGAGCAATGGTGCCAGGCGATCGACAGTGGCGCCGACGAACGCGGCCGGGACCATGATCCAGACGTGGCGGGGTGCGGTGAGGCCGGCGACGAAATCCTCCAGCGTCCTCGCGCCATGGGCGCCATGGCGTTCGAGGTCGGCGATCGCGTCCTCGCTCAGGTCGTATGCGACGCACTCGTGCCCGCCGGCCATCAGTCGCCGCGCCATGTTGGCGCCCATCCTCCCGAGGCCGATCATGCCGAGCTGCATGCCGCCAGGTTGCCACGTCGACGGATACGTTCGCGGCGCGATGGATCCGCGCGCGCTCGACCAAGATCTGGACCGGGACATCACCGGCGCGGCGGCCGCCCACCAACGCCTCCTCGCCCGTCTCGACGCACAAGGTGACTTCGACCCTCGCCAACCGTCGCTGCTCCCCGACTGGACGGTCGGACATGTGCTCACGCATCTCGCCCGCAACGCCGACAGCGGGATCCGGATGCTCGACGGGCTCGAACAGTACGAGGGCGGGAGCGACGGACGGCGGGCCGGCATCGAGGCCGGTGCGGGACGATCCTCGGACGAGCTGGTCGCCGACGTCCGCGGTTCGATCTGGCGGTTGGAGCAGCGATGGGCGCAGGAACGAGCGTGGGACGGCCCGCCGGCGAAGGCGGGCGGAGGAGAAGTGCCCCGTCACGTTCTACCCGCGCGGAGGTGGCGCGAGACCGAGGTGCACCATGCCGACCTCGGCTTCGGATACACGTTTGCCGACATGCCGGCGGAGTACGTGCGATACGAGTTGCGACGAATGGAGATGCTTTGGCAGGCGCGGCAGCCGATGGGCCTCACGACGCTGCCGGCGGCAGTTCTGCGTCGCCCGCCACCCGAGCGCCTGGCGTGGCTGATGGGCCGCATCGACATACCTGGGATTGCTCCCGCCGGCGTGTTCTGACACGGCCCGGCCGGCGAACGTCACGCGCATGACGCCGGCTGCTGCGGACCTGAGTTGGCAGCGTCGCCACCGAGTGTCTCGAGTTGGGTGACGTACAGGTCGAGATCGGGATCGTTGGCCGCGATCGTGACGATCTGGGCGTGGATCTCGAGGCGCCGCTCCTCGTCGTCGGTGTCGCGGAGCTCCTCGAGCAGGTCGGCGAGCTGTCGCCACGTGGCGGCGGGCACCAAGCCGAGGCCGAGGGAGGCCCGGATCCGTGGTGCCCGCGTCGGGAGCCCGATGATGGCCACTGTGAAGCCGATGGCCGACGCCGCTTCGATGCCGAGGTTGCCCAACTCGGCAGAGTCGGTCGAGTCGAGCGCGGCGGTGAGCACTTCGGAGGCGATGGGGATCGCCGTCAAGACTGCCGTGCTCGACGAGGGGACCGCGATCGAACCGATTCTTGCCGCCCACTTGATCACCGACTTCGCGAGACCGACCAGGACGCCGTGCTCGTACGCGGCGAGGGAGGTTTGCGCCGGGCGGGATCGCAACACCAAGGCGCTGAAGTCACTGACGTCCTCGAGCGCGGCGGCGACCCGGGCGCGGTGCTCGCCGGCGTCGACACCGGGTCGAGCAGCGATCGCACCGGCCAGCCGTTCGGTCTGCTCCGCTCGATACGTCTCGGTCGTGGCCCCGAGCGCGAGCTGGGCGATGTCGTCGGTGAGCAGTTGGCCGATCAGCCGCTGCAGGTCGCAGTACTGACCGATCCTGACGGTGTGGTCGGAGCCTGTGCCGTACGGCACGAGGATCGGCTGGCGCACGTCGAGCAGCGGGGCGAGCAACGGGAGGAAGGTCAGCATCGAGGCGGCCAGTCCGCGCTTCGTGCCGTCGTTGAGTCGGTCGTCGTCAGTGATCGCGACGAGGCGCGACAGCACGTCGAGGCCGTCACCCATGGCTGCGTCGCCAGCTCTCGGTGCCACCAACAACCCCGCGGTGAAGATCTCCTCGACGCTCGTGTCGTCGAGGTACGGGCTGGTCGCGAGGAAGCCGAGCACGAGGTCGTCGCCGAGCAACGCCAACGACGCGGCGGGGTGGTAGGCGAGTGCCGTGGCGAGGGCGCCGACGTTGCCCGCCAGTTCGTTCGGCGCGATGCCGAGCAGTGAGTAGTCGCGTTCCACGATCGTTCCGATCAGTCCGGCCGTCAGCCCGACCAGGACCTCCGGGTCCCACGCCCATGACCTCGCGGCGATCAGAGGAGCGAGCGACGTTCGACTTCGCAGGTGCCACCCGATCGACTCGGCGACGGGTTCCGCGACGCTGAGCGGACCCAACAGTTCGGTGAGATCGAGCGATGCCGGTGGAACTCCGCGTCGGCGCGGATCACGTGCGGCCGTCGCAAGGGCGTCGATCGCGCCGAGGATCGCGACCGCGCCGCCCTCGTCGAGGCGGGTTCCCATCGCGGCCGCGAAACCTGCCCGGTCGTCGCGCGATCGTCTGACGGCCTCCTTGGCCAACGTCGTGACCCGCCGCTCGGCGCGCTCGAAGCCGTCGCTACCGGCTGCCGCAACACGAAGCCGCTCGATCGAGCCGTGAAGCCGATCGATCACCTCGGCGTCGGTCAGGTGGTCGAGACCGTTGGTGGTGATCCAGGTCGCGACCGGCGATGGTCCTCGTGCCCCGCTCGCGAACGCGTGGTTCGATGGATCAGCGCCGAGTGCATGGCGCCAGGCCGTCATCGCGGTGCTGGTGCGAATCGCTTCGATGAACGGGATCCATCCACGCTCGAGCGTGTCGCGCATTCGGGCGACGGCGTGCATCGCGTCGGCGGCGGCAGGGTCGTCGGACCGCAACGCGTCGAGCGCCCCGATCGCCTCGCGGGTGCGTTGGTTCAGGGCCTCGACGCGTGTCGGGTCGTACCCGTACACGCTCACGAACCGTCCAGTGCGCGAACCCTGGCCAGGTCGCACTCGATGTCGGTGGCGCATCGCTCGAACTGCAGCGCCGTCCATCTCAGCTCGTCGGCCGCGTGGAACATGCGCGTCTGGGCGGCGCCCAACTCGTGATCGCACGAGTCCGCCCGCGGGCTGCGCCACGTGTCGGGCCCCGCGTACCGCTCGAGTGCCATGGCCGGGGTCCGTTCGAGCTCGACGGCCAGCGCGCGCAGCAGTCGCGCGCGCATCCGTAACGTCGACGGATCCTGATTGGTGGTCATCGGCACGATCACCTCATCGTCGTTCTCGTGGCTTTGCCGTCCATGTGGGCGGCGAGAACAGCGGATCGGAAGCGAGAAAGGAAGCGAGAAAGGAAGCGAGAAAG
>DASUEW010000394.1:0-2446 GCA_036274875.1 Ilumatobacteraceae bacterium | reverse complement strand
CCGTTCATCAACTGCACCAACTGCGGTCCCCGCTTCACGATCACGCGCCGGCTCCCGTATGACCGACCCAACACGACGATGTCGGGATTCGCGCTGTGCCCCGAGTGTGCGGCGCAGTACCACGACCCGCTCGACCGGCGGTTCCACGCCCAACCCGTCGCGTGCGCCGCGTGTGGGCCGCGGCTCTGGTTCGAGGCAGCGTCAGGGACGGTCGACGGCACCGACGATGCCATCGTCGCCGCCCAACGAGCGCTCGCCGACGGTGCCGTGGTCGCCATCAAGGGGCTGGGTGGCTACCACCTCGCGTGCGACGCACGGTCGCCCGCAGCGGTGGCGACGTTGCGCCGGCGCAAGAGCCGGGCCGACAAGCCGTTCGCGGTGATGGTCCGCGACCTCGCCGCCGCCGAGCGGCTTGCCGAGCTCGACGAGAGCGAGGCCGCGCTCCTGACTTCCCCGCAGCGACCGATCGTGCTCGCCCGCCGGCGCGACGACGCCACGCTCACACCGATCGTGGCGCCCGGCAACCGGCTCGTCGGCGTGCTCTTGCCGTACACGCCCGTCCACCACCTGCTGTTCCAGGCCGTGCCCGGCGCCGTGGCGCCAGTCCCCGACGTGCTCGTGATGACGAGCGGCAACCTCACCGACGAACCGATCTGCTACGACGACGCCGACGCTCGCCGGCGCCTGGGACGGATCGCCGATGCGTGGCTGCTCCACGACCGCCCGATCCACGTACCCTGCGACGACTCGGTGCTGCGCGTCGTCGACGGCGAGGAGCTGCCGATCCGGCGCTCGCGGGGCTATACCCCGCTTCCCATCAGTCTCCCGTTCGACGCGGTACAAGTCGTCGCTGTCGGCGGCGAGCTGAAGAACTCGTTCTGCGTCGCCTCCGGTGCCGACGCGTGGATGAGCCAGCACATCGGCGACATGGGCAGCGTCGAGACGCTCGTCGCGTTCGAGCAATCCATCCGCCAGTTCGCCCGGATGTATCGGGTCGAAGCGGAACTGCTCGTGGCCGATGGGCACCCCGAGTACCACACGCGTCGTTGGGCCGAGGCGCACGCGCCGGGCCCGGTCGCGCTCGTCCAGCACCACCACGCTCACGTTGCCGCGGTGATGGCCGAGCATCGTGTGGCCGACGGTGATCGCGTGATCGGCTTCGCGTTCGACGGCACCGGCTACGGCGCAGATGGGGCGATCTGGGGTGGAGAGGTGGTGGTTGCCTGCTTCGACGGCTTCGAGCGTGTCGCCCACCTGCGCTACGTGCCGCTGCCGGGCGGCGATGCCGCGATCCGCAAGCCCTATCGCGCCGCGCTGGCGCACCTGTGGGCGGCTGGCATCGGGTGGGCTGAGGATCTGGCTCCCGTGCGTGCCTGCTCGCGAGAAGAACGCGCGGTGCTCCAGCGACAGCTCGAGCGTGATGTCCAGTGCGTGCCGACCTCGAGCATGGGCCGGCTGTTCGACGTCGTCAGCTCCCTGCTCGGAGTTCGCCAGGTCGTGTCGTACGAGGCCCAGGCGGCGATCGAGCTGGAGACGATGGCGGACGCCCACCTCGGGTCCGCATGCGACTACCACCTCGCGATCGAAGGCGACGACATCGATACGACGCCACTTCTGCATGCGATCATCGATGACCTTCGGAGTGGTCGCCCACCTGGCGACGTGGCCGCCGGGTTCCACCTCGCGATCGCGCGACTCGTCGCCGAAGCGGCCGACCGCGTCCGCACGCTCACCGGGCTAGAGCGGGTCGCGCTCACCGGCGGTGTCTTCCAGAACGGCCTGCTCGTTCGGATCACCAGGGCCGAGCTCGCGGCGCGTGACTTCACGGTCCTCACCCATCGGCTCGTCCCGCCGAACGACGGCGGGCTCGCCCTCGGCCAAGTGGCAGTCGCCGGCCGCGTCTCGTGCCGCGCATCGATCGGGGCGGGCCAAACGTGAACGACCGAGCCGCTCCCGGGCTGGCCGACGATCTCGCGGCGGCCGCACTGTCGTTGGCCCGACACTTTGCCGCGGGGGCCACGATGTGGTGCACCTCGCCGCGGTGGCCGGCGCACGGCCGGCATGTCGCGGTCGAGTTCGTGCACCCGGTGATCGTCGGCAAGCGGGCGTTGCCGGCGGTGAACATCGTCAGCGCCGACGTCGTCGGAGCGGCGCGTCTACTGGCCCGACCGGGCGACGTCATCCTGGCCATCAGCGCTACCGACGACGGCGTCGTCGGATCCTTGCTCCGGCGGTCACCGGCATGGGGGCTCACGAGTGTCTGGCTGGGCGCCGGCCGGCGACCACCGGCTGGCGCCGCCGATCACGTCGTCTGGCTGGACGGGGACGACGCCGACGTCGCCGCACGATCCGGTGACGTCGTGATGCTCTACCACCTGCTCTGGGAGCTGACGCACGTCGTCTTCGAGCACCCCGGTCTGCTCGATGCCGAACCGGTGTGCGCCGA
>DASUEW010000393.1:0-3925 GCA_036274875.1 Ilumatobacteraceae bacterium | reverse complement strand
CGACGCCGACCGCCAGATCGCCGGCTACAGCCATGGCATGCGCAAGAAGACGGCGCTCGCGGCGGCCCTCCTCCATCGCCCGCGCCTGCTCCTGCTCGACGAACCGTTCGAAGGGGTCGATCCGGTGTCGGCGCGCACGATGCGCACCATGCTCGACCGCTTCCGTGCGGGTGGGGGCACGATCGTGTTGAGCAGCCACGTGATGGATCTCGTCGAGCGCCTGTGCGACCACGTGGGTGTCATCCACCGTGGCCAGCTCGTCGCCACCGGACCGACCGACACGTTGCGCAACGGTCGGCGTCTCGAAGACGCGTTCATCGATGTGATCGGTGAGACGACGGTCGACGATCAGGCGCTGGCGTGGCTCACCTGATCCGCAGCTTCGTCGCCCTGCGCTGGCGACTCTTGCGCGGCTCGCTGCGCGGCAAGGGAACCGAGAAGGTCGGTGTGATCGTCAGCACCGTCGCCTCGGGCCTGCTCGGCGTCGGCATCGGTCTGGCGGTGGCCGCTGGCGGTCGGGGTGTGGCCGACGACGAGAACCTGTTCGTGTTGTTCTGCGTCCTCGTCGCGGGCGGAATGCTCGGGATCAGCGTCGTGGCCGGTGTGACACAGCCGGTGGATCCGCGGGTGATCGCTGCCGAGCCGCTGTCGGATCGCGATCGTGCCCTCGGTCTGCTCGTGTCGGCGGCGTCCGGACCGCCGGGGCTCTCGGGTTGCCTGATCGGGATCGGTCTCACCGTCGGCGCCACCCGCGGCGCGGCGTCGATGGTGATCGTGGTGCCGACCGTGCTGGCGTGGCTGGCGACCCTGCTGTTGTTGACGCGCACCGCCACCAACACGCTCGGTCTGGTGAGCAACCGGTTCCCGCGCACCGGCCAGGTGATCGTCGGCCTGTCCGGGCTCGTGTTCTACGGCGCGTTCCAGGTCGTCCCGGCGGTGCTGGGGAGCCTCGACCGCGGCGACCGCGATCAGATCGCGCGGGTGCTCTCGATCAACCCCGTCGGCCAACTCGGGCGAGCGCTGGGTGCGGCCGACGAGTCGATGATCGCGGCCGCCGGACACCTCGCGCTCGGCGTCCTCTGGCTGCCGATCCTCGCCGCCGCGTTCCAGTCGACGACCCAGGCACTCACGATGTCGACACGCCACGGCCCACATGCGGCGACGTCGACATCGCTGTCGCCGCTGCCATCGCCCTCGACCCTGCGGAGGTTCGTGCGCCGAGCGTGCGGGACGGGCGGCTCCGGCGCGATCGCCTGGCGCAGCATCCTCACCCGCTTCCGCACACCTCGCACCGCGCTCGAGACGTTCACCGGCGCGGGTGTCGGGCTCGCGGCCGTGCTCGTTCCGACACTGCTGCGCGACGCGCCCGGCGGCGGCGCGGTGCTCGTCGGCGGCGCGATCCAGCTGGCCGTGCTGTTCATGTCGGGCAACACGTTCGGAAGTGACGGTCCCGCGCTCGCCAACGAGCTGGTTGCCGGCGCGGGGCCGTCGATGCTCGCCAGCGGTAAGACGCGCTCGATCGCCATCGCGGCCGCACCACTCGTCGTGATCGGCCCCGTTCTGGCGGCCGCGGTCACACAGGAGTGGGCGTACCTGCCGGCCGGCGTCATGGTCGGTGTCGGCGGTCTCCTCGCCGGGTCGGGTGGCGCGATCGTCCAGTCGACGATCGTGCCGGTCGCGATCCCCGAGAGCGACAACCCGTTCGCCGGCGGTGAGACCGGTCGCGGGATGATGGCCGCCCTTCTCCTCGGCGCCGTGCTCCTGGGCCTCGCCGTCGTCACGCTGCCGGTCGCGCTGGCGCTCCTGTGGGCGAACGCCCGCGGTTCCGTGCCGCTGGTGACACTGTTCGGCGCGGGAACGGTGGCGATCGGGTGGGCGGTGATGCGCGGCGGAATCGCGTTCTCCGCCTGGCGTCTGACGCGCCGCGGGCCAGAGTTCATCACGGCCATCACACCTTCGCGCTGACCGATAACGTGGAATCGATGTGGATCGTCGCCGGCGTCGCCGCCATCGTGGTCGTGGTGCTGGCCGCCGGGATCGCGGTCTGGCGAAGGCGCTCCGCCAGAGGCAGCACGCGGCCGGCGCCTGCGCCCGACAACGAAACGCTCGCCCCGGTCCATGCGCTCGACGACGCGCTGCGCACCGTCGAGTCGCTCACCGACGCCGCCGGCTCGTCACTGCTCGACCAGGTCGATCGTGAGGGCCGCAGCATCCGCGATCGCCTGGCGTCGGGCGAGGCGCATCTCGATTCACTCCGCCAGCCCGACGACACCGGCCCGCTTCTGCGCCGGGTGCTCGACGAGGTCGCGGGCGCGGACCCGGTGGCTCCCACCCTGGCGCCGCCCGCACCGCCGCCCGCACCGCCGCCTGCGCCTGGCTCGTGAGGGGTTCGGACGTGCTGCGCACGGCAGTACGCTCGCCCCATGGAACACGACACGATCGCCGATGACGTTGCCCATGAAGCGGGCGAGAACGAGCCCGAGCTGATCGAACACGCGCTGATCGAGGACGAGTTGCTCGTCGAGGAGATCTCGATCGACGGAATGTGCGGCGTGTACTGATGCTCGATCGCGCGTTCGCCCTGGATCCGCAGGTGGCGCTGCGCCCAGAGCCGTTCGGCGCGCTGGCGTACCACTACGGCAACCGCAGGCTGATCTTCCTCAAGCACCCCGACATCGTCCGCGTCGTGCGCGCGCTCGCCGACCACGCAACGATGCGTGACGCCCTGATCGCGGCCGGGATCGCCGACGCCCGGTGGCCGGTGTTCGAGCGGGCGATCGCCTCGTTGGTCGACTCGGGGATGCTCGGTGAGCGCGCACTCGTTGGTTGAGCAGCTCAAGGGCGGTCTCGACGCCCCGATCTGCCTCACCTGGGAGCTGACGTACGCGTGCAACCTGCAGTGCGTTCACTGTCTGTCGTCGTCGGGACGGCGCGACCCCCGCGAGCTCACCACCGACGAGGCCAAGACGGTGCTCGACGAGCTCCGCGACCTCCAGGTCTTCTACATCAACATCGGCGGCGGCGAGCCGATGATCCGGCGCGACTTCTTCGAGCTCGTCGAGCACGCGATCGGCAACGGCATCGGCGTCAAGTTCTCGACCAACGGGGCCTTCATCGACGCCGTTGCCGCTCGACGCCTGACGACGATGGACTACCTCGACATCCAGATCAGCCTCGACGGCACCGATGCGGTCACCAACGATGCCGTGCGCGGTGACGGTTCGTACGCGGTCGCCCGTCGCGCCATGGATCACCTCCGCCATGCCGGTTTCGGACCGTTCAAGATCTCCGTCGTCGTCACGCGTCACAACGTCGACCAGCTCGACGAGTTCAAGGCGCTCGCCGACTCCTACGGTGCGCAACTGCGGGTCACGCGCCTGCGACCGTCGGGCCGTGGTGCCGACACGTGGCACGAGTTGCACCCGACCAACGCCCAGCAGCGTCAGATCTACGAATGGTTGCTCGCCCACGGCGACGACGTCCTGACAGGCGACTCGTTCTTCCACCTCAACGCCCTCGGCGAGCCGTTGCCGGGTCTCAACATGTGCGGTGCGGGGCGCGTCGTGTGCCTCATCGACCCGATCGGCGACGTGTACGCGTGCCCATTCGTCATCCACGACCAGTTCAAGGCCGGGTCGGTGCGC
Organism: Ilumatobacteraceae bacterium; assembly: GCA_036274875.1. Taxonomy (GTDB): domain Bacteria; phylum Actinomycetota; class Acidimicrobiia; order Acidimicrobiales; family Ilumatobacteraceae; genus JALOLG01. The sequence continues at coordinate 281 of DASUEW010000393.1, read as the reverse complement.
GATCGCGGGGGCTTCACACACGTCTGGCGCCACAGCGACCTTTTCCGCGAGCTCCGTGAGCCACAGTCGGCCGGAGCCTGCGCGTCATGCGACAGCTACGACGCGTGCCAGGGCGGTTGCATGGCCGCCAAGTTCTTCACCGGCTTGCCGCTCGACGGTCCCGATCCCGAGTGTGTCAGTGGCCACGGTGAGCTCGCCCTCGTCGGTGCCGTCGCCGCGCCGCGACCGGCGATGGACCATTCCAGGCCGCAACGGTCGCAACCGGTCACGTTCTTGCGGAG
>DASUEW010000392.1:0-3756 GCA_036274875.1 Ilumatobacteraceae bacterium | reverse complement strand
GGTGTAGATCACGTCGCCGTTGGCGATCGGGGAGCCGATCGCGGCGATCGACGTGATCATCTGTGTCGCCGGTTCGCTCGCGGTCGTCGTGCCTCCATTGGTCGTTCCCTGCCGGCTGGAGGGTCCGCCCAGACCGCCTGGAATCGACCCGACCCGGCTGCTGTCGCCGGGCGGTTCCGGCTCCGATCCCGCCGTCGGGATGGTCGTCGTCGCCGTCGTGTCCGGTGTCGTGGTGTCCGGTGTCGTGGTGTCCGGTGTCGTGGTCGGCGTCGGGTCGCATCCGTCGTCGACGGGGAGCGTCACACCCGGCGCCATGGTGGTGGTCGTCGTCGTGGTTTCGTCGACCGGGGGGCATTCCGGCTCGGGAGCCGCGTCGACGGAGACGGTGCCGGCCTGCGTCGCGGTCACCGACGAGGCGAACGACGCCAGACCAACGGGTGACACGGTGCTTGCGGCCGAGGCGGCAGTCGCCGAGTCCTGGGTCGATGGCTGTGTCGGGGTCGAGGCCGACGATTGACCCTCGATCCGGTGCAACACGGTGATGCTCTGGGTTTCCTCGATCTGGCCGTCGATCCGCTCCGTGCTCGTGAGATCGCCGACGGTGACCGTCACCGTCTCGAGGACCGGCGACGCGTCGATCGTCGGCTCGACCGCGGTGCCGGACCATCGGGCGAGGGCTTCCGCGCCTGTGGCGGTCGCCGCGATCGACAACGCGACGAGCAGGATCCAGCGCAGCTTGGGTGGGGTCGTGGCGGTCATCGTGTCGTCCTCGATTGGATGCGTGGGGATGCGATGGGCTCTCACGACGAGCGCAGGGCGTCGGTGGGTGGGAGACGCGCGGCGCGGGCGGCTGGGTAGAGCCCGGCGATCCCGCCGATCACGATCGCGGCGAGGATGCCGCCGCCGATCGCGGCCGGGGGGATGACGATCTGCCAATTCTCGATCGACGCGTAGACCGCGGTGACTGCGGCGCCGAGCGCGACGCCGACGAGCCCGCCGGCGCCGGCCAGGAGCAGCGCTTCGGTCAGGAACTGGCGTCTGATGTGTGCCTTGGTCGCCCCGAGGGCGCGTCGCAGACCGATCTCGGTGCGCCGTTCGATCACGGCGATCACCATCACGTTGGCGATTCCGATGCCGCCGACGAGCAACGCCACCGCACCGAGCCCGAGGAACAGCGACGTGAAGGCGGTGTCTGCCGCGTCCTGGGCGGCGAGGATGTCGGAGGGCCGCGACACCTCGACCTCTTCCGGGGTCTGCGGGTTGACGGTGGCAGGGAGGACGCCTCGCACCGGGTCGACGGTGTCGTCTTCGGTGCGCACGTAGATGATCTCGGGAACGACGTCGTCGCCCACGACGTACGCCTCGGCTGCGGCGAACCCGATGATCGCCGCCCGGTCAAGTCCTTCGGCGGCCTGCACGGGTTCGAGGATGCCGATCACGGCGAACCATTGATCACCGATGTAGACGCGCATGCCGTCGGCGACGTCGGTGATGCCGAGCGTTTGTGCGGCCACCGAGCCGAGCACGGCGGCCGGGTACGTAGACGTAGCGCCGTCGAGGAACTGGCCGTCGGCGAGCCCGGTCCGCAATGTGTCGAGCAGGTCGCCGTCGGCGGCGAACACCGAGATCCCGCCGTTGATGCCTTCCGAGATGGTGTCGGTGCGCCGAACCGTCGCGTCGATCGTCGCGATCGAGCTCACTCCGGTGACGGGCGTGATCCGGCTGACCATTGCCACGGCGGTGTCCGGCAGCTCGCCGCTGCCGCGGCCGAAACCTTGCCCAGCCTGCACCTGCAGCAGGTTCGTGCCGAGTTGGCGGATCTGGGTTCGCAGTTCCTCCTGCGACGACGCCGACAGTCCGAGCACCGCCACCATCGCGGCGATGCCGATCGCCACGCCGACCGTCGACAGGCCGGTGCGGAGCCGGCGCGTCCGCAAGCCCAGCGACCCGGTGCGGATCACATCGAACGCGCGGAGCCGCGACGGCCGCAGCGCGACTCCGTCAACGTGGACGATGTTCGCGCCCGTGGTAGTCGCCGTCGCGGTCATGCTGCTCGCCCGGTGTCTCGGTCGTCGGACTCGACCCGCCCGTCGCGCATCGAGATCTGCCGCGGGAGTGAACTGGCGAGCTCGCGGTCGTGGGTGATGATCACGATGGTGCGCCCTTCGGCGTGGAGCTCGCGGAGTAGCTCCATCACCGATGCGCCCGATCGCGAGTCGAGGTTGCCGGTCGGCTCGTCGGCGAGGACGATCGACGGCCGGTTGACGATCGCCCTGGCGACGCCGACCCGTTGACGCTCTCCGCCGCTCAAGTGGCTCGGTATGTGCTGGAGCCGGTGTGCGAGGCCGACGCGTTCGAGGGCGGCGGTCGCCTGGCGCCGGCGTTCGGCGAGGCCGATGCCCTGGTACAGCAGTCCGTTGGCGACGTTGTCGACGGCCGACATGCCGTCGATGAGGAAGAACTGCTGGAACACGAACCCGATGAGTCGAGATCGCACCGCCGACAGCTGCCGATCGCTCATGCGCGAGGCTTCGATCCCGGCGACGCGGACGATGCCGGTGGTCGGCCGATCGAGCGTGCCGATGACGTGGAGCAGCGTCGATTTCCCGGATCCCGACGGCCCGACGATCGCCGCGATCTCGCCGTGCTCGACGGTGATCGACACATCGTCGAGGGCGGCGATCGGTGGGCTGCCGGGGTATTGCTTGCAGATCCCGATCAGTTCCAGCGCCAGTGACGGGGCAGTCGTGGCGACCATGGGCGGGACCGTGCCGGCGATCGCGATGGGCTCGATCACGTCGTTCACGTCGTTCACGACGGCACCACGACCTCGAGGCCGGCGGCGACGTCGGGCCCGGTGACCACCACGAAGCCGTCGGCGAACAGACCGGTCTCGATGCCGATCAGCCGGGTGGTCGGCGCGCCAGTGGCATCCTGTCCGGACACGACCTCGAGCGCGTAGCCACCTTCGGCGAGCGCGACGAGGGCGCTCACAGGGACGACGTAGGCGTCGGGAACCGAGTCGTCGACGACGCGCAAGGTGACCGGGATCGACACGAACGAGTCGACCGATGACGGGATCTGCTCGACGTGGATGTCGATCGTCACGGTCGGGGTGTCGCCCGGAGCACCACCAGCGGCGGCGACGTTGCCGACCGCGACCACGGTGCCGGGTTCGATGGTGCCGTCCGGGAACTCGACGTCGATCGAGGCTCCGAGCGCGAACGTGTCGTCGTCGATCGGTGCCGTCGTGCTGACCACGCGCGCAGGCGAGGACAGCGCCATCACGACCGTGTCGCCGACCAACGTCGTGCCATCGGCGACGAGGGCGCCGGCGACCTCGAGGCCGTCAGGGACCACGACGAAGCTGCCGATCGGGACGACGACATCTTCGACTGCGAGCTCGATCGTCGGATCGAACGCCCGCCACCACGCGAGCACCGCGGTCGATGTTCCGAGGTCGTAATGGTCGTCGACGATCATCCACCCGTCGGCGTCGAACCCGCTTGCGGCGAGCATCTCCTCCAGCAGCCGGACATCGGAACCGTCGGCGACACCGTCTTCCAGATCGCGTCCGAGGGCAGGCACAGCGGCCGGATCGCCCTCGATCGCGGCGACCGGCAGGCCGTCGTTGGCGAACACGATCGTTCCGGTCGACACCTCGGTGCCGGCGGCGGCGAACGACGAGATCACGCTGGCGCCGCCCGTCGAGAGCAGGAATCGACGCTCGGTCACGCGTGCCGTCAGCAGCGGGCT
>DASUEW010000391.1:0-2043 GCA_036274875.1 Ilumatobacteraceae bacterium | reverse complement strand
GGCCGACCGGCTCGCTCAGTTCGTTCGTGCGCCGGTCGGCCATGACGCGACGTTGATCCGTCTGGCGACAGTCGTGCGGGCCTGCTGGTTGGTGTGTCGTCGCCGACGGTCGACGTTCGGCGTTCCGTTCGGGTCGAGCAGACCGCCGAGTAGGTCGGCTGCGTCGCGGTCCGAGCCGGGGACGCGGTGGGCGTACACGTTCAGGGTTGTCGATGCGCGGGCGTGGCCGAGGCGTTGGGACACGGTCGGCACCGGAACGCCGTGGCCGAGCATTTCGGTTGCCATGAAGTGGCGCAGGTCGTGTAGTCGGAAGTGGCTCAGCCCGGTCCGGCGCCGATGGTGGATGAATTGTTTGGTGACCCGGTTGGGCAGCCACGGTCGGGCGCCGGCAGGGTCGCTGCTGAACACGAACGAGTCGACGGTCAGGTTGGCGCCGACGGACTCGGCACGGGCCACGGCTTGACGCCAGTGGTCGACGAGGACGGCGAGCGTGCTGTCGTCGATCGCCACGCTGTACGAACGGTGCGTCTTGGTTGCGCGCAGCACCGGGCCGTGGTCACCTTCGACGAACGCACGCGTGAACCCGATCGATCGTTGAGCGAAGCCGATCTCGCCCCACCGCAACCCGAGCAGTTGGCTTCGCCGGGCGCCGGTCGACGCCGCGAGCTGCAGATAGGCGAACAGACATGGGTCGTTGCCGCGCACGGAGTGGAGCAAGGCGACGACGGCGTCGATCGTCGGCGGGCGTACCTCCGGAGGCGGCACCCGCGGCGGCGACGCGTTCGACACCGGGTTGAACCACACCCACTCCCAGCGCACGGCTTGCGCGAACGCCCGGTGCAACACGCCATGGATGCGCGTCACGCGGCCCGGTGCCAGCGGCGTGCCGTCGCGGCCACCGCCGTGCACCAGGTACGCATAGAAGTCGTCGATGTCGGCGGTCGTGAGCTTGCCGACCGGCACGTGGCCCAGATGCGGTTTGAGGTCATGCTCGATGATGCTGAGGTTCTCGCGTCGGGTGCTTGGCGCCCACTTCGGCGCCGCGGCGGTCACCCACCGGTCGAGCAGGTCGTTGACGGTGCCGGCGCGTACTTTGCTGTACTCGGCTTGGCGAGCGAACTCGGCGAGCTGCGCGTTGGCGTAGCGCTTGGAGCCCCGCACGGTCGTCGTCGCCCATCGTTGTTTGCCGGTGTCGGCGTCGACACCGAGGTACACGCGCAGCTGCCAGCTGTCGGGGCCTCGTTTACGGAGTGATCCAGTCATGGGCGAACGCTACGGGGCCACCCACGACGCCCAATCACCGCTCGCGGCCATGGACACGGCCATGGACGGCTATGGACAGACGGCCATGGACAAACCATGGTCAACTCATGGCCAACCGCAACGCCGCAACGACAGGTCACCCGGCCAGATTTGGCATCTGATCAGGGGTTTCGTTTGGAGCGGACGACGGGATTCGAACCCGCGACCCTCACCTTGGCAAGGTTATGGAATTCGTCCGGGTAGATGGCTGTGGTCCGTTGAGCAGGCTGTCGTCCGCCGGTTCGTCCGCCCAGTCCGCAGAGTCTGCTCCTGTCCGGTCGCGATTGTTTAACGCGCTAAACACGTCTACCACCGGTCGTGACTCCTCCGCGGCCTTGCGGCCGTCGGTACCGGCTCGCTTCGTCGACCGCCGACCGCGGAGCTCATGGCTGTCGAACGCAGCCTGACATCACCCTCGAGGCCGCGACGCGCCGCGGTAGGAGCGGTAGGATCGGCGTCGTGGCCGAATCTCGCAAAGTCATCACTGCCGCCGAGATGGACAAGATGACGCCACAGCAGCGCGCCGACGCTGTCGATGCCGGCATCGTCCGCGACTGGTCTCAAGTCGAACCAGACTTCCGCAATCGAATCGAAGACCGCGCCCGGCAACTCGCGCAACAGCTCAGCGCTGATGCCTGAACGCCTCGTCCGTTTCCGCCAGACCTCCTTCGATGATCTCGACAGCCTCCTGGTCGACGAGCGCGGCCACGACGGCCGACCGTCGGCGACAGATTTCCTGCT
>DASUEW010000390.1:0-2811 GCA_036274875.1 Ilumatobacteraceae bacterium | reverse complement strand
TGGCGACTTCGAAGTGCAGCTGCTCCTCGTTGAAGATCGCCGACTCGATGGGCGATCCACCGCGCCCTCCGAACGATCTCGGCCACGCGATGCCGGCCCACCCATGGTCGTACAGGGTGCGTTGCCAGCGGCGGCACTCGTCGACGTGGGCGCCGAGATCGTCATAGGTCGCCGTGTCCGACGCCTGTCGCGGCGACGCGTTCTGGCACAACCAGCTGTGTGCAGTAGCTCGAAACCGCGCCTCTTCTGGCGAGTCGCCGATGTGCATGGGGAACGGATCTCCAACTGCTGGTGGTTTCTGAAAGTGTGTCAGATCTGTGCGCAACCGACGAACCGGCAATCTGACGACGCGTCAGATATCTGCTAGAAACCAACGATGAAGTTCTGGTGTGCCACCGCGTTCATGGACACGCGCGAGCTGATCGCGGTGTCGCAGATGCTCGACTCGTGCGGCTACCACGGGATGATGGTGTCGGACCACCTGGTCTTCCCGCAGCAGCTCACGAGCAAGTACCCGTACTCGCCACATGCCGACGGCCGCCCGATGTGGGCGCCCGAGACGGCCTGGCCCGACCCGTGGGTGCTGATCGGGGCGATGGCGGCGGTCACCACGAAGCTCAGGTTCACCACGAACATCTACGTGGCGCCCATGCGGCCGCTGCTCCAGGTCGCCAAGGAGGTGTCCACCGCGTCGGTCGTCTCGGACGGCCGGGTCGCGCTCGGCGCCGGGGCGGGCTGGATGCGCGAGGAGTTCGAGCTGCAGGGCCAGAGCTTCACCAACCGAGGCCGCCGGTTCACCGAGATGGTGCTCGCGCTGCGGGAGATGTGGAGGCCGGGTTGGGTGGAGTTCCACGGCGAGTACTACGACGTGCCGCCGTGCACGATGGAGCCCACCCCTGCCGCGCCGATCCCGATCTACATCGGTGGTCACACCGATGCTGCGCTGCGTCGAGCGGCCGAGGTGGGCGATGGGTGGATCGGCAACGCGTACCCGCTCGACGAGGCGGCGGCGTACATCGCCAAGCTGAAGGGCTACCTGCACGAGTTCGGGCGCGACGACGATCCGTTCGAGATCGTCTGTGGTCTGTACGCGATGCCCACTCCCGAGCTGTTCAAACGGGCGGAGGAGGAACTCGGCCTGACGGCGACCCTGTGCATGCCATGGGCCCTCGACCAAAAGGTGTCCAAGGGTGACGTGGCGGGCCTGACCCGTTCCGCCGAGGTGTTCCGGCCGTCGATCGAGCAGTTCGCCACCGATGTCGTCAGCTGCTGCTGATCCCACGTCGGACCCTCCGCCCGGGTGATGTCGGCACCGGCGATCTCGACGCCTCAGCCCGGCCAGACGATCGACTGCATCTCCGTGTAGGCCAGCATGCCGAAGTCGCCGCCGTCGCGCCCGACGCCCGACATCTTGAACCCGCCGAACGGAGCGTCGTGGTTGCGCTGCGCGGTGTTGATGCCCACGTTGCCGCTGCGCAGTTGCTTGGCCAGTCGAAACGCGCGCTCGGTGTTCTGCGAGAACACGTAGTCGTACAGTCCGAAGTCGGTGCCGTTGGCGATCGCCACACCCTCGTCGTCGTCGTCGAACGGCAGGACCACGATGACAGGGCCGAAGATCTCCTCCCGGACGGGTGTCATCTCGGGCCGGCAATCGGCGAGCAGCGTCGGACCGACATAGGAGCCCGCCTCCAACTCGGCGTCGATCGCCGGATGACGGCCATCGACCACGACGGTCGCACCCTGCGCCGCTCCTGCCGCGACGTACCCCTCGATGCGGTCGCGGTGAGCGGTCGAGATGACCGGCCCCACCACCGTGTCGGATGCGAGTGGGTCGCCCACCTTCATCTTCGGCGCAACCGCCGCGAGTGCTGCGACAAGCTCGTCGTAACGGCTGCGGTGCACGATGACCCGCGTGGGTGCGGTGCAGATCTGCCCGGAATGGAAGCCCCACACGCTCGACAGCGCCGTGACCGCGGTGGCCATGTTCGCGTCGTCGAGCACGAGCGCGGCGCCCTTGCCGCCGAGCTCGAGGAGCAGCCGCTTCATCGTGGGTCCGCCGGCTTCGAAGATCCGTTCGCCGACGGCGGTCGAGCCGGTGAAGCTGACCATGTCGACGTTGCGGCTGCACGTGAGCGCAGCAGGAACGTCGGCCGCGGTCGAGGTGACGACGTTGACCACCCCCGTCGGGAAGCCCACCTCGTCCATGATCTCGGCCAGCTCAATGACGGCGAGCGGGTCCTGCGGCGCCGGCTTCATGACGACCGTGCAGCCGACCGCCAGCGCCGGCGCGATCTTGCCGGCCATGTTGACCATCGGGAAGTTGTATGGCGAGATGCACGCAACCACACCCACCGGCTGGCGGTTGACCACCGCGCCGATGAGCCCGCCGGGGGCCAACGGTGTGGTGGGCGTCGGCGACGGTGTGAGCGGGATGGAGAAGTCGCGTAGCGCACCTCTGGCGTAACGCTCGAACCGTTCGATGGCGACGGGCACCTGCATCCGCGAGCCCACCTGCGCGGTCGCGCCGGTCTCGGAGATGATCAACGGCACCAACTCGCCCTGGCGCTCGCGCAGCCGGTCGGCGACCGCCTGCAACAACCGTGCCCGCTCGGCCGGTGGTGTAGCCGACCACCCTGGAAACGCAACGCGTGCACCCTGGGCGGCGGCTTCGGCCTGCTCGACCGAAGCCTGGGGTGCCTCGCCGATCGTCTCCCCGTTGGCGGGGTTGATGATCGGTCGTGAGCCTCCCGCACCATCGACCCACTCTCCGCCGATCAGCATCCGATAGTGCTTCGCCATTCGGGTTAGGCT
>DASUEW010000389.1:0-4312 GCA_036274875.1 Ilumatobacteraceae bacterium | reverse complement strand
GTTCGTGGCCAGCTCGACGAGCAGCGTCGCTTCACGGCTGCGAACCGCGGCTTCGTGCCGGCGGTCAGACTGCTCTTCGACTCGCTCGACACGACGCTGGAAGCCGCGTTCCACACCGGCGAGCGCGGCGTCGACGACCGGCGCGCCACGGGCGACACCGCCCGAACCATCGCCCAGCTCCGGACGCTGAACGACGTCCTCGCCGCAGCGGGCACGCAGAGCGACGCGGCGATCGATCTCGCCGTGGAACCGAACGCCGAGCGTCTGGGCGATCTCGAGGCCGCCGAACTGACGTTGCGCCTCGCCAACGAGGCGTTCCTGGAAACGCTCACCGACGAGCAGCGCTCGGAGATGGTGCCCCCCGACCCGGTGAGCACGATGTCGGGCGAGATGGCCACGATCGTCGGGCAACCTGGCGCGGCGGCCCTGACGATCCTGATGACCTCGACACCATCCGTGCTCGAACAGGTCACCTATGTCGAGAAGCTCACGACGTTCACGGAGGCGTTCCACCTTCGGATCCGCACGGATGCGGTGTCTGATGCGGACGCAGCCAGCCTGCGTGCGGCGGTCGTGGTCATCTTGCTGTCGGTGCTCGGTGCGACGCTGGCGATCGTGGTGGCACTGTTCGTGACTCGTTTCCTCGGGCCGTTCCTGCGTCTCCACCGACGAGCGGAGGTGGTCGCGGCCGGGCACTTGCCACCGGCTGAGCAGCGCGTCCGCGGGACCCGCGAACTCAAGATCGTTGCCGAGTCGTTCGACGCGATGTCCCGATCGCTGGCCTTGATCGACCTGCAGGCCGCGGCGCTCGCGACGGGTCAGCTCGACTCGGAGGCCCTCAGGACTGGAATGCCGAGCGAGGTCGCCCGGTCGATCGAGGCGTCGATCGTGCGCCTCGTGACGGTGACCGGTCTGCTTGCGGCGTCGGAGTCGAGGTCGTCATCGATCCTCGAGCACGCGGCGATCGGCATCTGGACGATCGGCATCGACGGGCGGATCCGATCGTCGAACGCCGCCGCGGCGCGGTTGATCGGACTCGACGCCGAGGAGCAACGGGGTCGGATGCTCACCGAGTTCCTCCCAGCGTTCGAGGGCGAGCAGCTGATGCGACCGACCAACGGACCACCGATCGCGGTGCTGACCCAGGCAGTCACGGTTCCGGCCGAGCCCGAGCCGCTGCTCAGCGTCTTCGCCCGTGACATCTCCGAGCGCAAGCAGTTCGAGGAACAGCTCGCCCACCAGGCTCGCCACGACGCGCTCACCGGCCTCCCCAACCGGTTCGCGGTGCTCGAGCTCCTTGAACGGGTGTTGATGGCGGGCAACGAGCAGTGCGCCGTGATGTTCGTCGACATCGACGGCTTCAAGAGCGTGAACGACTCGCACGGTCACGCGACCGGCGACCTCGTGCTGCGCGAGATCGCCGATCGGATCCGGGGTCGGGTGCGCCCCGGCGACTTCGTGGCCCGTCTCGGCGGCGACGAGTTCCTGATCGTCATGCGTGGCTTCGAGGACATGACAGCGGTTGCGGCGTTCGGCTACCGGTTGATCCGCGAGATCGAGCAGCCGTTCCGGTTCGGCGACCAGCTGTTCGCCGTCTCGGCCAGCGTCGGGCTGACGATCCCCGAACCGGGCTCGCCGGCGATGGTCGCGGTTCAGCAGGCCGACGCCGCGGTGTACCTCGCCAAGCGCCGCGGGCGTGGGCGAGTGCAACTCTACGACCACGACCTCCAGGTCTCGATCGAGGAGCGGGCCGAGCTCGAGCTGGCGCTGCGACAAGCGATCCGCAACAACGAGCTCGAGCTCCACTTCCAGCCGGTCTTCGACGTGCAGACCGGCGAGTGCTGGGGCGCCGAGGCACTGGCGCGCTGGAACCGGCCCGGGATCGGCGCCGTGCCGCCCGCCGTGTTCATCCCCGGCGCCGAGCGCAGCGCGCTCATCTTCGACCTCGAGCGGTGGGTGTTGCACACGGCGTGCGAGCGCGTCGTCGCATGGCGTGAGGCCGACCCGGATTGCTCGCTGCGGATCGCCGTCAACATCTCGGGCAGGCACCTGATCGACGGCGGGCTGCTCGCCGACCTCGATGCCGTGCTCACCGTCACCGGCGCCGATCCGAGCATGCTCGAGCTCGAGCTCACCGAGACCCAGCTGGTGGAGGATCTCGATTGGGCGAGCGCGACGCTCGAGGAGATCCGCCGCCGTGGCGTGACGATCGCGATCGACGACTTCGGGACCGGCTACTCGTCGATGACCTACCTGCGGCGGCTGCCGGTCGACACGATCAAGATCGACCGCAGCTTCATCGCCAACGCCACCGAGTCGGGCTACGACGCGACCATCGTCGACGCCCTGCTCTCGATCGGGAAGACCCTTGGCGTGTCGGTGGTCGCCGAAGGCGTCGAGACCCGTGCCCAGTTCGACTACGTCCGCACGCGCGGAGTGCACCGCGTCCAGGGTTACCTGCTCGCCCGCCCGATGCCGATCCCGGATGCCGAGGCGCTGATGTTCAGCTCACGGGTACCCACGCCAGAACGAGCTCTCTGACCTTCACGTCGGTGCGCTCGAGCGCAATCGACGTGGTCGTGATGTCCTTGGCGAGGGCCACCCACCTGGCGTCGATCGCGGTCAAGTCGTCGGCCAACTCGGACTCCAGGTCCTCGAGCTCGGCGAGCAGTCCGGCGACCTTGTTCTGCGCCGCCTCGACTCGCTCCTCCGACGCTCGACTGCGACCGCGGCGCCCGGCCGCGGTACCGGCCTTGCCGAGCACCGAGCCCAGCAGCCCGCCACGCGATCTGCGGCCGCCCAGAAGCCCACCGAGGATCGACCCGGCGGTCGACAACAGCTCGGAGTTGCGCTTCCCCGTGGCCTCCTCGGCGAGGATGTCGGCGCGATCGTCCGCGCTCTCGATCTGACGCCGCAGCGTCGTCGCCTTCGACTCGTACTTGTCGCGGAGCTTGGCGATCTCCGCATCGGCGCGCTCGTCCGCGACTTGGGCGCAACGGGCCTCGAACACGTCGAGCGGTTCGCCGGGGCGGGCGAACAGCTTCAGCCCTGCGTTCGTCGGGAGTTCGAGCCCGAGGCTGCGGGTGAGGTGGTCGACCAGGTCGCGTTGGACGGCCGAGAAGAACGACTTGTTCGCGATCGGGGCGTCGACGAGACGGTAGACGGCAGTCGCCGGTGCTTCGCCGAGCAGGTCCCGGTCGTCGTGGTCGACCGCGACGGCGCGACTGGCGTCCACCGTCTCACCGAGCGGGAAGATCGCCGCTTCGTACTCCGCGTCGTGAACCAGGTCGGCCTTCGATTCGTCGTAGCGCAGACTCACCCGAGCGACGATCGCCGGTTCGAGGACGATGCCGTGCGAGTCACCCCCGATCTCGCCGAGCCACGGCGCCGCCACATCCACCCACCGCACCACCACCCCGTCAGCAACCTCCGGCATCACCGTCGACGTATCGGCGGAAGCGAGATCAAGGTCCGACGGGACGCCGGTCGGCGTTGTCGGAGATGTCGCCGATGAGGCGGGTGCCCGGGCCGCGTCGTTCAGAGGTGAACTCCCGGTTCGTCCGTCGGCGGCGCCAGCCGCTTCGACGGACGGATCCAGAACGCCGGCAGGCGCTTCGACGGACGAATCATGAACGGCCAACTTGATTTGGTCGCTCGTCAACGGACCGCGGAGGTAGCTCATGGCCCACCGGGTCGTGAACACCTCGGGATGGTCCTTGCCGGCGCGGCGGAGGACGAACTCTCGTTTGCGGAGACCAGAGATCGTGTCGCCGATGGCGGCGATGTCGACCCCGCCACTCGCCGAGCTCATGCCGTCGAGGAGGCGCTGCTTGTCGCGGTCGGTCTGCAGCCGACCGATCATCCACGTGCCGGCGTTCGACAGCGCCTTGTAGTCGACGTCGACCGGGTTCTGCGTGGTCAGCACGACCCCCAGCCCGAACGCACGCGCCTGCTTCATCAACAGCATGATCGGCTTCTTGGTAGGCGGGTTGGCGGTCGGCGGCAGGTAACCGGCGACCTCGTCGATGTAGAGCAGCGCGCGCAGGTCGGTGGTACCGCTCTGACGCCGCATCCACGTGACGAGCTTCGACAGCACCAACGATGTGACGAACTGACGCTCCTCGTCGGAAAGGTGAGAGGTCGTGACGATCGCGCAGCGGGCCCTTCCGTCGGCGGTGTACAGCAGCGAATCGATGTCGAGTGCCGAGCCCATCCCCCATGCCGCGAACGACGGCGACGCGAGCAGGCCGTTGAGTCGCATCGCCAGGGCCATGCGATCGTCCGGTGGGAAGAACTGGTCCAACTCGAACAC
>DASUEW010000388.1:0-4302 GCA_036274875.1 Ilumatobacteraceae bacterium | reverse complement strand
GGCGTCGCACCGGGGTCGTTCCTGCATTTCACGGAGTGCTTCGGGCCGGTGCTCGCGATCATGCGGGCGGACACGCTCGAGGACGCGCTGGCACTCCAGAACGCCCCGCCGTTCGGTCTGACCGGTGGGCTGCACTCGCTCGACGAGGACGAGATCGAGCAGTGGCTCGACGCGGTCGAGGTCGGCAACGCCTACGTGAACCGGCACATCACCGGCGCGATCGTCCAGCGCCAGCCGTTCGGTGGCTGGAAGGACTCCGTGGTGGGGCCGGGCGCGAAGGCGGGCGGACCGAACTACGTCGCCCAGCTCGGCACGTGGGTGCCCGACGGCAACCCGACCGGGCACGCGGAGCCGGAGCCCCGGGTGAGCCAGGCGCTCGCCGACTACCTCGACATGATCCCGTCGGAGTCCGACCGTGCATGGTTGCGGGCCGCGGTCGGGTCGGACGCCGCCGCGTGGGCGACCGAGCTCGGTCAGGAGATCGATCCCTCGGGCCTCTCGGTGGAGTCGAACGTCCTGCGCCATCGCCCGCTGCCGGCGATGACGGTGCGGGCCGGCCGCGGCGCGTCGCCCGCCGAACTCGTTCGATTGCTGCTCGCTGCCGAACTGGTCGGCACGCGGGTGTCGGTGAGCCTCGACCCGGATCTGTCGTCGACCCTCGGGCTCTCCGACGTCAGTCCGGACGAGTCGTCGCCGGCAGGGCTCCGCCGTCTGAGCGAACTCGTCGAGGCGATCGAGAGCACCGCCGAGCTGATCGACCGCGCGCGATCGCGCGTGGTGACCGGTCGGGTGCGGGTGGTCGGCGACGAGGGCCCGACGTTGATGCGTGAGCTGGCCGGCGAGCACGTCACGGTCTTGGCCGGACCGGTGCTCGCGACGGGCCGCCGCGAGCTGCTCACGATGCTGCGCGAGCAGGCGATCTCGCGCACGCGGCATCGCTTCGGCCATCTGCCGTCCGAGCCCATCTCATGAAGTTTCGGCGCCGCTACGGCGCCGAAACTTCATGAGATCAGATGAGGGCCCGGGTCGATCAGATGAGGGCCGGGTAGCTGCCGCCGTCGAGGTGGAGGTTGGCACCAGAGATGAAACCGGCCTGAACGCTGCACAGGAACGCGCACGCTGCGCCGAACTCGCTCGTGCGCCCGAGGCGCTTGGCGGCGATCGAGTCGGCCATGCGAGCACGGGCCTGCTCGTAGGTGATGCCGTCGCGCTCGACGGCGATGTTCGCCATCTCCTGCTGGCGCGGCGAGTCGATCCGTTCGGGGAGCAAGCAGTTGATCGTCACGTCGTACCTGGCGACATCGCCGGCGACCGCCTTCAACACCGCCGTGGCGCCGGTACGGGCCCCGGTCGAGGCGATCATCGACGGACGTGGCGTCGTGACCATCGCCGACGTGATGCTGACGATGCGCCCGAAGCCGCGCTCGCACATGCCGGGCACGACCCGTTGGAGCATCTTGATCGGCGTCCAGAAGTGCAGATCGAGGGCGACTCGAAGGTCGTCGTCAGTGACGTCGTCGAGCGAGCCTGGCCTGGGTCCGCGGTTGTTGAGCACGACGATGTCGGGCGCCGGACACGCCGCGAGCAACGCGTCTCGCCCCTCGTCGGTGGTGATGTCGGCGGCCACGAACGTGACCTCGCCTCCACCGGCCGCCCGGATCTCGGCGGCCACGCGCTCGAGCTTGGCCGCGTCGCGACCGTTGATCACGACGTCCACGCCCTCCGACGACAGCGCCTCGGCGCAGGCCCGGCCGAGGCCCTGACTCGACGCGCACACGATCGCCTTGCGTCCAGCGATCCCAAGGTCCAAGAGCGCCGACTATAGGGCCGACGACTCGATCGACTCCCACACGTCGAGTGCCTGGCGGTGGGCGGCCACGTCATGCACCCTCAGGAGGTGTGCCCCGCGGGCGACCGCTGCCAGGTGCACCGCGAGGGTGCCGGCAAGCCGGTCGGCTGGGTCATCGACCGATGTGAGGTGGCCGATGAAGCTCTTGCGCGAGGCACCGACGAGCACGGGATGACCGAGCTCGATGATCTCGTCGAGGCGCCGAACGAGCTCGAGGCTCTGGGCCGTGGTCTTGCCGAAGCCGATCCCGGGATCGACGACGACCTGCGGCACTCCGTCGGTGAGTGCCCGCTCGAGCTGCCCGAGGAGGAAGCTGCGGACGTCTTCGACCACGTCGACGTAGTCGGTGTGGAGCTGCATCGTCGCCGGATCGTCGATCGGCATGTGCATGACGACGACCGGAACCTGATGGCACACCGCAACGGCGCGCATCGCGCGATCGCGCAGGCCGGTGATGTCGTTGATCATCACCGCTCCGACGTCGATCGCCGCTTCAGCGACCGCCGCGTGGCGGGTGTCGACGCTGATCGGCACGCCGAGGCCCACGACCCGCTCGACCACCGGCAGGATCCGGCTGAGCTCCTCGTCGACACTCACGGGCCTGGCACCCGGCCGCGTCGACTCTCCACCGATGTCGACGATGTCGGCACCTTCGGCCACGAGTCGTGTGACGTGGGCTACTGCGTCGTCGACGGCGAGGAAACGGCCGCCGTCCGAGAAGGAGTCGGGCGTGACGTTGACGATCCCCATCAACCGGACGCGCTCGAACGACAAGCTGCGCGCCCCGAGTCGGAGGTCCACCACACAGAGTATGGCCGGGACGCGGACGTAACCCGCTTTACTTGTTGTAGTTAGGCATACCTAACTAATGTGCGTTCGGTGTCAATCCTGGGATCCGAACCGGTGCCGGCCGAAGTCGCCCGGGTTGCCCACCCCGGCGCAGGCGATGTGAGCGACGACACGCCGATCAGTCGTCTCGTCGCCGACACGTTGTCGCTGGCGTACGACGATCGAGTGATCGTCGACGGCCTGTCGGTGCAGATCCCGACCGGTCTAATCACCGTCATCGTCGGCGCCAACGCCTCCGGGAAGTCGACGCTGCTGCGTGGGCTCGCCCGGTTGCTGAAACCGAAGGGCGGCGTTACTGATCGGCATCGGTGTCGGCGCGGTCATGACCGCCGCGATCCAGTACATGCTCACGCGGGCGACGGTCTTCGAAGCCGCGCGGGCGACGGTGTGGCTGACGGGCTCACTGAACGGGCGCAGTTGGGGGCACGTCCGGCCGGTCGCCGCGGGACTGATCGTGCTGGTGCCGTTGGCGCTCGTGCTCGGACGCCAACTGCGCTTGCTCGAGATGGGCGACGATGCTGCAAGAGGTCTCGGGGCGCGGGTCGAGCGCAGCCGGTTGGGGCTGATCATGTGCGCCGTCGGGTTGGCGGCGCTGGCGACGGCATCGGCCGGACCGGTCGCCTTCGTCGCCTTCTTCGCGCCGGCCATCGCCCGCCGCGTGGTCGGCCCCGGCCAGGTCGCGCTCGTGCCGTCGGCGCTGATGGGCAGCGCTGTCGTGCTGGCCAGTGATCTGATCGCGCGCCGGATCCTCGCCCCGACCGAGCTGCCGGTGGGCATCGTCACGTCGATCATCGGTGCGCCGTACCTGCTCTACCTGCTGTGGACGGCGAACACGATCGGACGTGGCGGCTGAACGGTCGCACGCCGGACGTTGCGCCGCGACGGCTCGTTCGGCCGGACGTCACCTCGTATCGTGACCGGCCATGACATCGGACACGTTCAGGGCGTTCACGGCCACCTCCGCCGACGGGGAGGTGACGCGGACAGTCGGCACGATGTCGGTCGGCGAGCTGCCACCCGACGGTGTGTTGGTCGAGGTCGAGTGGTCGAGCGTGAACTTCAAGGACGGCCTGGCGACGACCGCCAACGGCCGGGTCGCCCGGATCTCGCCGCTGATCCCGGGCATCGATCTGGCAGGCACGGTCTGCAAGAGCGACGACGAGGCGTTTCCGGTCGGCAGCCGGGTCATCGCCCACGGGTACGACCTCGGCGTGTCGCGTCACGGCGGGTTCGCGCAGCTCGCGCGCGTTCCTGCCGAATGGCTCGTGGAGTGTCCGCCGGGGCTCGACCTCCGCGAAGCGATGACGATCGGCACCGCCGGGTTCACCGCTGCGCTGTCGGTCCTGTCGCTGGAGGAGCGCGGGCTCACGCCTGGTGATGGTCCTGTGCTCGTCACCGGCGCAACCGGGGGTGTCGGGTCGATCGCGGTCGGGATCCTCGCGGCCCGCGGGTACGAAGTCGTGGCCAGCACCGGGAAGGCGGCCGAGCAGTACCTACGAACGCTCGGCGCTTCCGACGTGATCGACCGCGCTGAGCTCACGGGCGAGGGCGGCAAGCCACTCGAATCGATGGTGTGGGCGGCGGCCGTCGACTGCGTGGGTGGT
>DASUEW010000387.1:0-3037 GCA_036274875.1 Ilumatobacteraceae bacterium | reverse complement strand
CGCTGGAGCCGAAGCGGCCGAGACTGCAACGTCAGCAGCTGGGACGCACGAGGTGGCTGCAGTCACGCCGTCGGGCAGCGGTCTCATCGCCGAGAGGGCGCGCCGGCACGCACGGGTGGATGCGCTCCGTGATGGCGGCATCGAGCCGTACCCGTACCGGTTCGACCGCTCGCACACGCTCAGCGAGATCCGCGACCGTTGGGGATCGCTCGAACCCGGCACGGAGACGGACGACGAGGTCGATGCCGCCGGCCGGCTGATGCTGCTGCGCGACTCGGGCAAGCTCGTTTTCGCGACGATGCGCGACCGCAGCGGTGAGATCCAGCTCTTCGTGTCGAAGGCCGAGGTCGGCGACGCACCGTTCGACGACGTCAAGGCGCTCGACCTCGGCGACTGGGTCGGTGTGCACGGCAAGGTGATGACCACCCGCAAGGGCGAGCTCTCGATCAAGGTCGACCGGCTGGAGCTGCTCGCCAAGGCCCTGCGCCCGCTGCCCGACAAGTGGCACGGTCTGACCGACATCGACGCCCGCTACCGCCAGCGCTACGCCGACCTGATCGTCAACGAGGAGGCCCGGCGGGCGTTCGAGATCCGTCACGAGCTGGTCGCGAGCTTCCGCCGCACGCTCGCCGCCGGCGGCTTCACCGAGGTGGAAACGCCGATCCTGCACGTCGAGGCGGGCGGCGCACACGCCAGGCCGTTCGTCACCCACCACCACACGCTCGACATGGAGCTGTTCATGCGGATCGCGCTCGAACTGCACCTCAAGCGCCTGATCGTCGGTGGTATGGAGCGGGTGTACGAGATGGGCCGCATCTTCCGCAACGAGGGCATCTCCCCCCGTCACAATCCCGAGTTCACGATGATGGAGCTGTACCAGGCGTTCGCCGACGTGTCCGACATGATGGCCATCACCGAACGACTGGTCGTCCAGGCGGCCCGCGACGCACTCGGTACGACGGTCGTCACGATCCGTCGCGGGGAGATCGATCTCGCCGGGCCGTGGCCGCGGCGACGGATGATCGATCTCGTCAGCGACGCGATCGGGGCCGACGTGCACCCGTCACAGCCGCTCGACCACTTGCGGGCGCTCGCCGACGAACACGGTGTGCAATACGAGCCGGGGTGGGGTCAAGGCAGGCTGATCGACGGGTTGTTCGAGGCCACGGCCGAGGCCGACCTCGTGGGGCCGATGTTCGTCACCGGTCACCCGATCGAGATCTCACCGCTGGCGAGGGTCGACCGCGACGACCCGTTCCTCACCGAACGCTTCGAGCTGTTCGTCGATTCGATCGAGATCGCCAACGGCTACTCCGAGCTCAACGATCCGGTCGAGCAGCGGCAGCGCTTCGAGCAGGAACAGGTGGCCAGGGATGCCGGCGACGTCGAGCGTGGCTCCGTCGACGAGGACTACCTGCGCGCCCTCGAGTACGGGATGCCGCCGACTGGAGGGCTCGGCGTCGGTATCGATCGCCTTGCGAGGCTGCTGGCCGGTGTCGACACGATCAAGGAGGTCATCCTGTTCCCGACCTTGCGACCGGAGGTATTCGAGTGACGCGAATGGCATGGGGTGCCGGACTCTCCACCGAGACACCTGACGGCACGACGCTCGATGCCTGGTTCCGCTGGCTCGGCTGGGGCGAGTACGGCAGCGACGAGATGGTCAGCGATCACCCCGACATCGATGTCCAGCTCGGACTTCGCGACCGCGTCGACGAGCTGCGCGGGGTCAAGGTGCGACCCGTCCGCCTGACCGTCGACGTCGACGAGGCACCGGCCTCGGCCGCCGACGTGTACCTGCGCCTCCATCTCTTGTCACACCGCCTCGCGGCTCCGCGCACGTTGAACCTCGACGGCGCGTTCCGCCTGTTGTCGACCGTGGCGTGGACGAACCTCGGACCGGTCGCGGTGGACGATCTCGACGACGTCCGGCTCCGCGTCCGGCTCGACGGCGACTGGCTCACAGTCCACGGCCTCGACAAGTTCCCGCGCATGACCGACTACGTGGTCCCGGGCGGTGTTCGCATCGCCGACGCCGACCGGGTGCGGCTCGGCGCCCACCTGGCGGTCGGGACGGTCGTGATGCACGAGGGCTTCGTGAACTTCAACGGCGGAACACTCGGCACTTCGATGGTCGAGGGCCGGATCTCACAGGGCGTCGTCGTGGGTGACGGCACCGACGTGGGCGGCGGCGCCTCGATCATGGGCACACTGTCGGGCGGCGGCACCGAACAGGTCACCGTCGGTGAACGATGTCTGCTCGGCGCCAACTCAGGAATCGGCATCAGCCTCGGCGACGATTGCGTCGTCGAGGCCGGGCTCTACATCACGGCCGGCACACTCGTGAAGCTGCCCGATGGCAGCGTCGTCAAGGGTCGCGAGATCAGCGGCATCTCGAACATGATGTTCATCCGCCACGGCCAGACCGGGGCGATCGAGGCCCGTCAGCGGAGCGGATCGTGGGGCGGCCTCAACAAGTCCCTGCACACGAACGACTGACACGCGGTCCGTCCACCGTCGAGTGAGTCGGCCCCTACGCGGGTGTGACGAGGAAGGTGGCGAACACCTGGTCGAGTACCGCCAGATCGGCGTCGGAGACGAGTTGCATCACGACGATGGCTGTGTAGGAGTTGTCGGGCGGGACCGCCGCGACCGTGACGTACAGCGTGCCCGTACCGCCACACTCCCCGAACGTCTGGTACCGGCCCGTGTACGCCGCGTCGCTGTAGTCCTGGATGCCGAGGTCGGTGCACTCTCCTGGTCCGGGTGCGAACGCGGCGAGCGTCTCGTCCAACGATGACACGGGTCCGAGGGCTGTGAAGAACATCCCGGGGGTCAGATAGCTCGCGTTGAACTCGTCGATCGACGGCGACGCCATGATGAGCGGAGCCTGGCCGCCGTCCTCGAGAGTGAACGGCGCGGTTTGGACGTCAACCCACTCATTCGGTACGTCGACGGTGAGCACGCCGGTGTCGTCGGTGATCGACTGATAGCCGGTGATCGAGGGCGACTCGGGCGTCTCCTCGGCAGGATCCGC
>DASUEW010000386.1:0-2319 GCA_036274875.1 Ilumatobacteraceae bacterium | reverse complement strand
CGGATCGACGAGCACGGGCGAGGCGCGCACCATCCTCGCCCACGAACTGACGCACGTCGCCCAGCAGCGGCGGCTCGGCGCCTCGTTGCCGGACGAGTCGTCACCAGCGGGTGCCGCCCTCGAGTCCGAGGCGCGATCGGTCGCCGGGCAAGGCCCTCCGGTGCCGACCCGGCCGATGGCACCGAGCCCGGCGGCACCCGCCCCACAGCGACTCCCCGGCGAGCCGCCGTCCCGTCACGTGCGCGCGTTGCCACACGATCGAGCCGACCGTTCGCCGGACCGTCCGCCGGGGGCGATGTCGCCGATGGACGTCGTCGCTCGCGTGCAGGCCGCGGCCAGCGCGGCCGGGATCGCGGCGCCTCCGCCGGCTGCTGAGGCGGCGCGCCACGTCGCACCCGCACCATCGCCCCCCACGGCGGCTCCGTCGGACAGGTCGTCGAGCACCGTCGCGTCGAGCACGGTGCAACGTCTGCCGGGTGACGGCGACGTCAGCCCCTCGACGACGTCCTCCGTGGCGACGACGTCGTCGAACACCGACACGCCGACCCCGACCCCGAACCCGAGCGACGATCCGGCCCAGCTCGAAGAGCTCGCCCGCCGTCTGTATCCGCGCTTTCGCACCCGACTCCGCCAGGACCTGCTCGCCGACCGCGAGCGCTCCGGCCGACTGTTCGACGTCCGGTGACGTGACCGGGCGATGTGACGACGCGATGTGACCAACGTGATTGTGATCAGGTGATCTGATGTCCAACCCAGCTCAGCAGAACCGCTTCAAGGTGATGATCGACAACCTCCCGATCGGCTCGTTCTCGAAGTGCGACGGGCTGAAGGCCACCTACGCCGTGAAGACCTACGAGGAGGGTGGGCAGAACAACTTCGTGCACCAGCTCCCCGGGCGGCTGTCGTACGAGAACATCACACTGGTCCGCAACGTCAGCGAGGAGTCGCTGGCGCTCGCCGGCTGGTTCTCATCGTTCCAGGCCGCCGTGAAGCGCTCGACCGGCCGCATCACCGTGATGGACGTCACCGGTGCCGAGGTCGTGACGTGGAACCTGATGGGCGTGTTCCCGGTCTCGTGGTCGGCGGCCGGCGTCGACGCGTCCGGGAACGGCGTGTTGCTCGAGACGCTGGTGATCGCCCACGAGGGCTTCTTCGACCTCTCGATGGCCGCGAACGTGCTGTGAGGAGGCGCCGATGTCGATCCCGATGAAGCTCGAAAAGGCCAAGCTCGTCAAGGTCGAAGGTGCCGGCGGAGGGTTGCTCGGCGACATCGCGTCGATGGGCGCCTCGCTCGCGACCTCGCTGGTCGGCGTCGGGGGGATGATCCCCGTCGTCTGGACAGAGTCGGAGATGAACTTCCGCTTCAACCCGACGCAGCTCTCGCTCAACAAGGAGGCGATGTACCAGGGCGCCAACACCCGCAGCAGTGAGGAGGGCGGCCAGGAGCAGTACTCGAACACTGGAACGCGCACTTTGTCGTTCTCGGTGTTGCTCGACGAGTGGGAGGCACCGGCCGGCTCCGACGTCGGCAGCATGGTCGACACGCTCCAGAAGTGGTGCAACCCGGAAGCCGACTCCGACCCGCCCTCCCCGCCGACGGCGATGTTCGTGTGGGGCAAGTTCCGGTTCATCGGGCAGCTCAAGTCGGTGAACGCGACGTTCAACCTGTTCCGCCGCGACGGCTCGCCGGCGCGCGCCGAGGTCCAGGTGTCGATGCGCGAGCGGCCCGAGCAGGTCCGCGGCCAGAACCCGACGTCGGGCGGGCCCGCCGGGCGACGTTCGCGTCGGATGGTCGAGGGAGACACGTTGCCGTCGATCGCCTACCGTGAGCTCGGCGACCCGAATCTGTGGCGGGTCCTGGCCGAGATGAACGGCATCGACGACCCGACGGCGATCGGCCCGGGGACGCAGCTGCTGATCCCGTCGCGCGGCGACGCCAAGGCGGCGAGTCGGTGACGCGCTCCCAACTCCCGTTCGTCGCGTTCGATGGCCGCGCCCTCGCCCCGCGCGAGCTGGCGAAGCTCATCGATGCCGTCGTCGACGATCACCTCGTGCTCCCCGACACCTTCTCGTGGCGCTTCATCGTCGATACCGATGAGACGTTCGCCCAGCTCGGCGCCAGGATCGGACTGGCGGTCGCGATCAAGGCCGGTCGACTCGGCGAGTCGCCGGATTCGACGCTGATCGAGGGTGAGATCACGTCGATCGAAGCCGTGTTCGACGAGGGCGCGCAGTACGTGATCGTACGAGGCTATGACAGGTCGCACCGGCTGCACGCCGGTCGCAAGACCCGCTCGTTCAACAAGCAGACCGACTCCG
>DASUEW010000385.1:0-5838 GCA_036274875.1 Ilumatobacteraceae bacterium | reverse complement strand
CCGCCAGATCGTGGTGGTCGACGAGGCGCAGAACCTCGAGCCCACCACGCTGAAGACGGTACTCACCCGCGTCGGCGAGGGCACGAAGGTGGTGTTCACGGGCGACACCAGCCAGATCGACGCGCCATACCTCGGGGAGTCGAACAACGCCCTGGCTGTGCTCACCAACGCGTTCGCCGGACAGCGCTGCTTCGGCCACGTCACCCTGACGTCGTGCGAGCGCAGCGACGTCGCCAGCCTCGCCGCCGAACTCCTCTGAATTGAGCCGGCTCTGTCTGATTGAGCCGGCTCACTACAGGCCGGAGCGATGCACGTTTGGTCGCCGGCTCGTGCGGCGCAGGTCGCGCCGCTTCCATCGACGCGCATTCCCGTTGTGACACCCTCTGCGTATGGTGGTCATTGTGACGAACGTTCCGGTCGCACCTCCCCGCTTCGCGGTCGTCGACATCGAGACATCAGGGCTGTCGACTCGACGCCACCGGATCCTCCAGATCGGCCTCGTCACGGTCGTCGGCGGTCAGATCGCCGACCAGTGGAGCACACTCGTGCGGCTGCGCTGGCCGTGGCAGCGCGTCGGCCCGCGCAAGGTGCATGGGCTGACACGCGGGCAGCTGCGCGACGCGCCGACGTTGCGGGCCGCGCTGACCGAGCTCGCCAGCCGGATCGACGGTGCCGTCTTCACCGCCCACAACGTCGACTTCGACGCCGCGTTCATCGAACGCGCGGCGCGCCGCGAACACGTCGCGCTGCGTCTCGATCCCCGGCTCTGCACGTTGCGGCTGTCGCGCCAGCTCGATCCCGATCGGGCGCTGTCGCACCGCCTCGGCGACATCTGCAACCGCTACGGCGTGGCGCTCGATCGCCCGCACGACGCCTTGCAGGACGCACTCGCGGCCGCGTCGGTCCTGCCTCACCTGCTCGCCGAACACGGCGTCGACTCCGACGCGTCACTCGCGGCGCTCTATCACGCCTCGCGGTAGCGGGCGAGGATCCGTGCCGAGGCGGCGCGGCCGAGCTCGGCATACCGCGCAGGTTCCACCACGTCGGCGCGGTCACCGAGACGCACCAGCACCCGCTCGAGCCATCGCTCACTGGCCACCGGGAGGCGGGCGGTGACCCAGCCGTCGCCATCGGGTTCGCCCACGTCGTCGACCGGGTACGTCTCGATCACCCACCGCGCCGTGGGTGCCAGCCGGATCGTCACCCTGGGCATCCCCCCGTCGAGGAACCACGCACCCGGCTCTGGCAACGGTTCGTCGATCGGCTCGCCGAGCTCACCGGTCGGTTCGAGTGACTCGATGCGGTCGAGCCGAAACGTGCGCAGCGTCTCGGTGCGGTGGTCCGTGGCGGTGACGTACCAGTTGCCGCGGTCCGCGTACACCTGCCGCGGCGTGATCACCCGTTCCGTCGACTCGTCGCGCGACGCACTCCAGTACGTGATGCGCAGCCGTTCGAGCCGCCGAGCCGCGTCGGCGACCAGGTCGGCGGCGTCCGGCCGCTCGAGGTCGACGTCGAGTCCCTCGCCCAGCCCGGCATCGAATCGTGCGTCTCCGCCCAGCGCGGCGGCGAGCTTGGCGAGACCGCGGCCGAGCGGACCTGACGGGTCGGCCCCCGGAAGCTCCATTGCCGCCCGGCCGGCGGCGAGCAACTCGAACGCCTCGGTCGAGTTGAGTCGCAGCGGCCTGGTGAACAACCGCGGCACGCCGACGAACACGGTGCCCTCGTCGATGAAGATGTCGATCAGCTCGTCGACGAACGGCGGCAGCCCGCACATCGCAACCAGCTCGAGGTCGGCGGCGACCTCCTCGACGGTCAGGCCGAAGCGTTCGGCGACCTCGGCGAGTGGGACCTCGCCTCGCTCCATCAGCCAGGGCAGCATCACGAGCAGGCGCCGAAGTCGCTCCTCGGCGCCGCGGTGGGGGCGCGCCATCAGCTGGCCACCTGGCGTTCGAGCCACTCCACGACGTCGGCGCGAACGTCGGCGGGCGATCGGACCTCGGCGTGCTCGAGCAGGCCGAGCACCCACGACCTGAACGCCTCGCGGTTGGCGCACGGCACGCGGACGTCGACGTCGCCGTTCGGCCTCGTCTCGACGACACGATCGGCGCCGAGCTCGCGCACGACGGCTGGCGCCCGCGAGGCGTCGACCCGCACGATCGCCTCGGTCGTGTCACCGTCGGCGCCGAGCAGCTTGGGGTCGGGGAGCACCGAGCGCAGGTCGAGGCCGTGCGGGCGCTCGAACTCGTCGCCAGTGCCCATCGCGGTCCGCCCCTCGATGCGGTCGACGCGGAACGTCCGCCGTTCGCCGCGTGTGCGGTCGAACGCGACGAGGTACCAGAACCCGTCGCGTAGCAGCAACCCGTACGGTTCGACCGTACGGTCGACGTCGCGGTAGACGAACTCGACCGTCGCCCGCCGGGCGATCGCGTCGCGCAGCAGCGGCAGGCCGGGCAGCGACGGCATCGTCGCCAACACCGCCGCCTCGCGGTCGATCACGCCGGAGCCGAGCTTCCACATCGCTTCCTGACCGAGCTCCGAGCCTGTCCGCGTCGCGGCGACCGCCACCTGCAGCGCCCGCATCTCGTCGGGCTCGAGGTGCAGATCGGCGAGCTCGTAGCGGGCGCGGTCGACCCAGTACTTGGTCGAGCCCGCGTACGGCCCGCCGACGACGACCTCTTGCTCGATCGGCACGCCCATCTCGCGCAGCGCCGCCTTGTCGCGCTCGAACGCCCCCCGACGGGCGGCCTCCTTCTCGGGATACTGGCCGCGCAGCTCGCCCGCGATCTCGACGAGGCTGAGCGGCGCCGACGTCTCAAGGAGCAGGGCGAGGAGGTTGGTGAGACGCTCGACCCGCTCGGCCATCAACGCGAGCCGTACTCGTAGAACCCGCGTCCGGTCTTGCGGCCGAGCAACCCGGCCTCGACCATTCTCGACAGCAGCGGCGGTGGCGCGTAGAGGGGCTCCTTGAACTCCTCGTAGAGGCTCTGGGCGACGGCGAGTGTCGTGTCGAGCCCGATCAGGTCGGTCAGGTGGAGCGGCCCCATCGGATGGTTGCAGCCCTCGACCATCCCCGTGTCGATGTCGTCGGCCGTGGCGAACCCCGACTCCATCATCCGAATCGCCGACAGCAGGTACGGGATCAGCAGCGCGTTCACCACGAACCCGGCTCGGTCCTGGCTGCGGATGACACGCTTGTGCAGCACGTCGGTGGCGAACGAGTCGGCTTGCGAGATCGTCTGCGGTGAGGTCATCAAGCTGGTGACGAGCTCGACGAGGCGCAGCACCGGGACCGGATTGAAGAAGTGAATGCCGATCACCTGCTCGGGGCGGGCGGTCGCGATGCCGAGCTTCATGATCGGGATCGAGCTGGTGTTGCTGGCGAGGATCGCCGACTCGTCGGACACGAACCGGTCGAGCTGGGCGAACACGTCGGTCTTCATCGCCTCGTTCTCGACGATCGCCTCGACGACGAGCTGGCGGTCGGCCATGTCGGCGAGGTCGGTGGTGAACGCGAGCCGCGACACCGCGGCGTCGCGATCCTCCTCGGAGAGCTTGCCCGAACTGAGCCCGCGGTCGAGCGACTTCACGACTCGGCCTCGTCCGGCCTCGGCGGTCGCTTCGTCGATCTCGCGGACGAGCACGTCGAGCCCGGCCCTGGCGCAGACCTCGGCGATGCCCGAGCCCATCAGACCGCATCCGACGACCCCGACGCGTTGGATCACTGGTTGATCGATCACGCTCATCGCTCGGCCCGTTCGGCCGAAAGCTCGGCGACGTAGTCCTGCTCGAGGTCGTCGCGCAGCGCCTCGCGGTCGTCGATCGCGAACTGGCAGGTGACGATCTCGACCAGGTCGGGTGCGTCGGCGAGCGCCGCCGCCCATGTGTCGGGTCGCCAGGCCCTGCTGCGTCGGAACGCTTTGGCGCAATGCACGAACAGCTCGCGGGTCTCGACGACGAGCGCCGACTTCGGTCGGCGCAGTTCGGGATGGTGCCGGTCGAGGA
Organism: Ilumatobacteraceae bacterium; assembly: GCA_036274875.1. Lineage (GTDB taxonomy): Bacteria > Actinomycetota > Acidimicrobiia > Acidimicrobiales > Ilumatobacteraceae > JALOLG01. The sequence continues at coordinate 1,836 of DASUEW010000385.1, read as the reverse complement.
CGTCGTCGGCCGTCGTGATCGTGGCCGGGCCGTTGATTCGCAACGTGTCGTCGAGGCCAGGGATCAGGAACAGCAGGCCCGCCTGCGGGTTCTCGACCACGGTCTGCAGCGAGTCGAGGCGGTTGTTGCCGCCGAGGTCGGGGATCGCGACGTGAGTGTCGTCGAGCACCGTGACGAACCCGGGTGGACCACCACGCGGCGACACATCGCAATGGCCGGCGGCGCTCGCCGTAGCCAGCATGACGAGTGGCGCCCGCCCGATGAATCGCGCCGACGCTTCGTCGATCGACGTCCGGGACTTGCCGGCGGCGGCCGCGCCGGGAGTTCGGTAGATCTCGCGGAGCTCGTCCGCCGTCGAGAGGTTCATCCCGTCAGCCTGCCACGGCCGGCGCCGGTCAGCGACGGTCAGCGAAGGTCAGCGACGGTGGGCTCGATACCAGTCGATGAAGGCGTTGGTCGACGAATCGTGCAGTTCTGGGTGCTGTTCACCCGTGAGTTCGGGGGTGATGCGGTTGGCGAGCTCCTTGCCGAGCTCGACACCCCACTGGTCGAAGCTGTTGACCCCCCACACGACGCCCTGCACGAACACGACGTGCTCGTACAGCGCGATCAGCTGGCCGAGCACGCCCGGTGTCAGTGTGTCGGCGAGGATCGTGGTGCTCGGCCGGCCGCCGGCGAAGTCGCGGTGGGGCTCGGCCGCGTTCGGCCGCCCGAACGCGAGCGCCTCGGCCTGGGCGAACAGGTTCGACATCAGCAGGTCGTGGTGGTCGCGGTGCGAGTGGTGCGGGTTGGCGAAGCCGATGAAGTCGACCGGCACGATCCGGGTGCCCTGGTGCAGCAGCTGGTAGAACGCGTGCTGTCCGTTGGTGCCCGGTTCGCCCCACACGATCGGGCCGGTCGAGGTCGTCACCGGCGAGCCGTCGAGCCGGACCGACTTGCCGTTCGACTCCATGTCGAGCTGCTGCAGGTAGGCGGGGAACCGGCCGAGCTCCTCGGAGTACGGCAGCACCGCCTTCGTGTCCATGCCGAGCACGTTCGAGTGCCAGACCCCGATCATCGCCAGCAGCACCGGCGCGTTGGCCTCGAGGGGTGCGTTCGCGAAGTGCTCGTCGACCGTGCGAAACCCGGCGAGGAACTCGTGGAACGCAGACGGTCCGATGAGCAGCATGAGCGACAGCCCGATCGCCGAGTCGACCGAGTAGCGGCCGCCCACCCAGTCCCAGAATCCGAACATGTTGGCGGTGTCGATGCCGAACGCGGCGACCTGCTCGGCGTTGGTCGAGACGGCGACGAAGTGATCGGCGACGGCCGCCTCGCCGAGCGCTTCGACGAGCCAGTGCCGGGCCGTGCGAGCGTTCGTCAGTGTCTCGATCGTGGTGAACGTCTTGGACGACACGACGAACAACGTCGATGCCGGGTCGAGGCCGGCGAGCGTGCCGGCGATGTCGGCGGCGTCGACGTTGGACACGAAGTGGCATGTGAGCCGCGGATGGCCGTAGGAGGCGAGTGCCCTGGCCGCCATCGCCGGGCCGAGGTCGGAGCCGCCGATGCCGATGTTGACGATGTCGGTGATCCGCTCGTCGGCGCGGACGCGGTCGGCGAACGCGGCCATTCGGTCGAGCACCGCGTGGACGTCGTCGACGACGTTGGAACCGTCGAGCTCGATGACCGATCCGGCCGGTGCCCGCAGGGCCGTGTGCAGCACGGCGCGATGTTCGGTGACGTTGATCGGCTCGCCGGCGAACATCGCGGCACGGCGGCGTTCGATGCCTGCCGCTCGCGCCACGGCGACCAGCGCTGTGAGCACGGCGTCGTCGACGGCGTTCTTGGAGTAGT
>DASUEW010000384.1:0-2861 GCA_036274875.1 Ilumatobacteraceae bacterium | reverse complement strand
TCGCCGGCTCGTCGCCAATGGGTGTGTTCTTCCGGGTCACCCTGCCACTGCTGCGCCCTACCCTGTTGTACGGGGGCGGGGTCGCGCTGTTGCTCGGGCTCGGGCAGTTCACCGGGCCGCTGCTCCTCGGACGCACCGCCGGGATCGACGTCGTCACCACCGAGATCTACGGCGATATGACCCAGACACCGGTGCAGTACGGCAGTGCGGCCGCGCTGGGCTCGACCCTGCTCGTGTTCGGCGTGGTCGTCGTTGGGCTGCAGAAGTTCTTCCTCCGCGATCGCAAGCGGTTCGTCACCCATGGCGGCAAGGCGTTCCGCTCCCCAGGGCGTCCCTCGAAGCTCGCCGCCGTCGCCCTCCTCGGCTATACGTTCGTCGCCACGGTCCTGCCCGTGAGCGCCCTCGTCGTCGTGTCGCTGTCGCCGTTCTGGAGCGCCGACATCGACGTCGCCGGGTTCTCGCTCGACAACTTCCGCGAGATCTTCGACCAATCCAACGTCACCGACGCCATCTACAACAGCGTGACGATCTCTCTGCTCGCGGTCGCGATCAGCCTTCCGCTGGGCTTCGTCGCCGCCTCGATCATCCTGCGCGGCACGCGGCATCGCGCCCTGCGCATGGCGGCCGACTTCCTCGTCGCGATCCCGCTCGGCGTGCCCGCCGTGTTGTTCGGTGCCGGGTTCCTCCTCACCTACACCGAAGGGCCGTTCGTGCTCTACGGCACGCGGTGGGTCATCGTCTTGGTCTACGTCACGCTGATGCTGCCCTTCGCGACGCGCATGCAGCTCTCCGCGCTCGTGTCCCTCGGCGAGGGATACGTCGAGGCCGCCCGTGTGAGCGGCTCTGGCGTTGTCGGCGCCAACGTCAAAGTCGTCCTCCCCCTCATGCGGGCGGCCCTCGGCGGAGCAGCGGCGTTGATGTTCGTCCTCCTCACCCACGAGTTCGCCGCCTCCGTGCTCGTCCGATCGTCGACCACCCAGGTCATGGGCACCGTGCTCTTCGACTACTGGGGCAACGGCGGCTATCCCCTCGTCGCCGCCATCGCCCTGGTGATGTCGTTCGTCACCGCCATCGGTGTCGTCATCGCCGTGATGGTCGGTGGCAGCAAGGCGCTCAGCAGTCTGTGACCAGAGACATCGATCCGATGGATGGTCTCATCCCGGCCGGAGCCGGCCGATGAGCATGCGCATCGGGCTGTCGGTCTACGACATCTCCGGCGCCGAGCTCGTGCAACTGGCGGCGGCCGCCGATGAGGCCGGATTCGAGTCACTGTGGCTCGGGGAGCACATCGTGTTGCCGTCCGACTACGGGAGCGAGCACCCGACCACCGGCGACACGGCCCACCAGCATCACACGGGTCCGATCGTCGACCCCTCGACGAGGCTGCTCGACCCGCTCGTCGCCCTCGCCGCGTGCGCCAGCGTCACCACCAACCTGCGGTTGGCGACCGGGATCTTCATCCTTCCCCTCCGTCATCCGTTGCTCACCGCCCGGATGACCCTCACCCTGCAGGACGTCGCCGGCGGCCGTTTCCTCCTCGGAGTCGGTTCGGGGTGGTTGGAGGAGGAGTTCGACGCGCTCGGCGTGCCCTTCGGCGACCGTGCCGCTCGGATGGACGAGACGCTGGCGATCCTGCGTGCGGCGTGGAGCGGCGACGTGTTCTCACACGACGGTCCGCTGTTCCCGTTCGGCAAGGTGCAACTCTCACCCGAGCCGGTCGACGTGCCGTTGATCCTCGGCGGGAACACGGAACGGGCGCTGCGTCGGTCGGCCACGTCCGGCGACGGCTGGTTCAGCTCGGGGACGCCGTCGTTCGAGGACGCTGTCCGGCTCCGCGACCGAGTCGTCGAGCTGCGCGATGCGGCCGGTAAGCACGGTGCGTTCCCCATCTACGTGCGCGCCGCCCAACCCGATGCGGCCGACCTCGCCCGATACGAGGCCGAGGGCTTCGAGCACGTGCTCGTCTGGGCCGATCAGCTCTGGCCGCGCACCGGCGATCTCGACGAGAAGCGGCAGACGTTCGCGACTGCGGCCGCCGGGCTCGGCGTCGAACGACACCCCGGACAACCCGCCGAGCAGCACGGAGTTGCGACAGCGCACGGTTGACTCGCCAACCTGTGGGTGCCGGCTTCAGCGCCGAGTCGACCGGGATGGGCGAGCGCTGGTGAGAACCCGGCGCGCGTCTGTCGCCCACACGGCCCACGCCACCAGCGCAGGCTGGAGCAGCAGCCGCACGAACCGTTTCGTGTCGCTGTCAAGGCCGAAGGCGTCGCGCCGCTCCGTGAACTGGGCGATGTTCCCCGGGAAGACCGCCACGAAGAACGCCGCCACGACCGCACCCAGCGTGGCGCGGCGCGGCTGGACCCAGGTGCTCAGCAGGCCACCACCGAGCGCGATCTCGACGACACCCGACGCAAGGACGACGAGGTCGGTGTCGAGCGGCACCCACGGCGGGACCTGTGCCCGGAACTCCTCACGCTGGAACGTCAGGTGGCTCACACCTGCGAACGCAAGCGTGGCACCGAGCGCGACCTGGCCCGCGATGCGCACCCGCCGGCTCGTACCTGCTCGCATCCGGGACACCGTACGTGCTCCCCACGAACACGCAACCCGACCGGGTCAGGCGGGATCGATCGTGACCATGACCGATCTCTCGACGCCCCCCGAGCTGGCGAAGCGGTGCCGGTCCGAACCGTGGATCGCCCGCATCCGGCACGACTGGGCCCTGTCACTCGGCGGCAACGACGAGCTTCTCATGCAAGCACGCGAGTCAGCTCAGCGACTGGGCATGCAGGCACTGCTCGCGAGCTGCGATCGCGCCATCACGGACCGTCGCCCCGGTTGTTACTCGAGACGACCGC
>DASUEW010000383.1:0-3053 GCA_036274875.1 Ilumatobacteraceae bacterium | reverse complement strand
CGGCCGAGAGGTCGAGCACCCACGCCACGAGCGCGCAGAGTCCAGCCAGCGAGGCGATCAGCGCGGTGGTGACGGCTACCGCAAGCGCACCGCCACGGCGTAGGCCGGCGAAGAACGTCGGTCCCGAGGCCAACCCGACCGTGTACGTGAACAGCACGAGGCCGAGCTCGCGGAGCAACCCGAGGCCATCGGCCGCACCGACAGCGTCGTCGACGGCACCGACGGCGAGCCCGACGAACAGCGCCGCCGCGGGGCCGAGCGAGATCCCTTTGACGCGGATGCTGCCGACACCTGCACCGACTCCGAGGACGAGGAAGACGAGCAGGATCGCGTCGTCCAGGAGGAAATCCGGCACTGCGAGGACTCTATGCGCAGCTCATCGTCCGTCGAGCGAGAACAGCAGCGGTTCGACGTACCCGACGGGATGGAACGAGCCGTCGACGTCGGCTCGGTAGTCCGCGCCGAGCTCGCCGGCGGCCACCTGCTCGAGCCCGCTCACGGCGACATCGACGTCGCGCATGTCGTTGTAGCAGCCGAAGCTGACCCGGACCATTCCCGGCGCGCCTCGCTTGTCGCCATGCCGTACCTGCTCGACCCACGCCATGCCCCCGGCCCGGTCGAGCTGGAGGAGGTGGGCGATGTACGGATGCGCACAGAAGCATCCGCTGCGCACCCCGACGCCGTGCTCGTAGCCGAGGACCGCGGCGATCAGACCGTGGTCGATCCCGGCGATCGTGAACGGGATGACGCCGAGCACGGGGTTCGATGTCTCGGTCGGGCCGTGAACGGTGAGCCCGGGCACCCCGGCCCAGGCGATCGATCGCGTACCGCCTGAGCTCGGCCTCGTGGGCGGCGACGCGGTCGAGCCCGAACTCGGTGAGGGTGCGGATCGCGGTCGCCATCGCGACCGCACCGACGACGTTGGGGCTGCCTGCCTCCTCCCGGTCGGGAAGGTCGGCCCAGGCGATCGCGTCGCTCGTGACGGCGCGAACGGTGCCGCCTCCCGCGTGGTCGGGCGCGGGACGGAAGGCGCTCCGTGGACCGTGCGGAACCGCGCTCTCCACGGCAAGTCGTTCGAGTGATGTTCGAGCATCGTCGTCAGCACCACCGAATCGTCTTCGACGGCCAACGCGCGAGCGAGGCGGTTGATGGCCTCCGTCGTGTTCTTGGCGAAGACGACGACATCGCGCTCGGGGTCGGCGCCGAGGAACTCGCGGACGAGCTCCCGCGCCCGCTCGAACGCGATCGTGCTCACCCGCGACTTGTAGCCGGTTCCGCGATGGACGCCGGAGTAGAACGGAAGGAACTCGTCGATTGTCTCGACCACCGACCTGAAGGCCGGTGTGCTCGCCGCGTTGTCGAGGTTCACGTACGGCACGAGCCGGCCATCGAGCAGCGGGACCGCCTGGTCGATCCCGACCAGCGCGTCGCGCGCCACCGGCGCATGCACGGGCGACGCGTTCATCGGCCGGCGCGATCGGGACGGGACAACAGCACAGAGCTCGCCAGCAACGGGATCCCGATGGCGGCGATGGCGAGGGTCGATCGCAGACCGACCGTGGCGGTGAGCACTGGCGCGACCGCGGCTCCGGTGACCATCGCGCCGATCATCAACGCGTCGAGCACGCCGAACGCGGGAGCCACGAGCGGGCCGGGGAGTGCCCGGCCGAGCGTGCTGATGACGAGCACCTCGGCCGTGAGGATGGAAGCGCCGAGCACACAGCAGGCGATCAAGGCGACGGGTAGCTCGCTGGTCGCGGCGAGCACGCCGATCGCGGCACCGGCGGTGATGAGGGGGATGAGTGGGCGGCGACCACGCGGGATGGGTGCGAGGAGTGCGACGAACGCGGCGAACGCTCCCGCTCCGGAGACGAACGACAGCAGACCGAAGGCGCGCGCGCCGCCCAGGTCGAGTCCGTCCGGCAGGCGCACGAGCAGTGCGGCGTTGATCCCGGCGAGCACGTTCACCCCCAGCACGGCCACGATCGCGGTCCGGATCCCGGGTCCGACCAGACACCAGCCGGCGTCGCGTACGAGTCGGCTCGACCGCCCGTCGATGCGTCGTGTCGTCCTCTCCGCGTTGGGGACGTAGGTGGCGATCCACGCCGACACCAACATCATCGCCACGCACACGAGCAGCGAGTTCGTCGTGTCCGTGAGGAGAAGGACTCCGCCGAACGCTGGTCCGGCGCCGAAGGCAGCCGATTCGAGTCCGGCGGCGAGCGCGCTCGTGCGGTCGAGTCGTGCGTGGGGCGCGGTGTGGTGAACCGCCCGCATGAGCGCCGGGAAGTTCGGCGTGCCGACTGCGATGAGAAGGAAGAGGAGCGACACCAACACCAACGCCGGAGCACCCATGCCCAGACCGATCCACAGCGCGGTGATCAGGGCGCCGCGAGAGATGCCGGTGGCTGCGAACACGGTCCGCGTCGCGTATCGACCAGCCAGCGCACCCGCGAAGGGCGAGCACAGCAGGTACGGCGCCATACGTACCGCGGCGACCGCCGCCAGCCAGCCCGATCCGACGTCTCGTCGCTCGAGCTCGGCGGCGACGAGCACGAACGGAGCGCCTTGGGCGACGCTGCCGAGCACGAACGTCGCCAAGCATCCCGCCACACCACGATCCGCGCGCTGCGGACCGGATCGTCCATCGACGGCGCCGTCGACGTTGGCGCGTGCTGCCGCAACGAAGCCTCCGTCGAACTCCGCCAGCCCGCTCCTCTTCGGGCCGATGGCAGCGGCGATGTACGGGTGCATTGGGCGGTCCTCCGTCTGGGCGCCGCGTCGTTGCGGCACCCCCCGCATGACCCGCTCGTGGCCGGCTGGATACAGGACGCGAGGCCGGGATCTCTTTCGATTTGTGAGGCTTCGGCTTGCGATCCGAGTCGAACATGTGTACGATGAGGGGATGGATGTGGGGACGCTGGAACGGCTCGAGGACCGTCTCGCCGATCTGTGCGGCCACCGCAACGTGTTGGACGCACGACTGGTTCAGCTCGTCGCCGAAGCGCTCGAAACCGGGGTGTGGGAGATGCCCGGGGTCGTGTCGCCCGCCC
>DASUEW010000382.1:0-5817 GCA_036274875.1 Ilumatobacteraceae bacterium | reverse complement strand
GATGCGATCCGCGACAGCAGCGGCATGACCGGAACATTCAACGTCGCCGACTTCGACAGCAAGACGTGCGTCGCGATCCCCCACGACGAGAACGATCTGGATCGGATGATCGCAGGCGTGTCGCTGCCGATCTTCATGCCGGCCGTGTCGAGCGGGGGCCGAACGTGGACCGACGCCGTATGGATCAAGGATGCCAACCTGCTCGAGGCCGTACGTCGCGGCTGTACCGAGCTCTGGCTGGTCTGGTGCATCGGGAACACCACCCTCTGGGGGAAGGGCGCACTCGAGCAGTACGTGCACATGATCGAGCTGTCGGCCAACAGCGCGCTCTTCGAAGAGCTCGACCAGATCGCCGACATCAATGCCCGCCGGGCGAACGGCGAGCAGGTCATGGGGATCACCGAACCGATCGTGGTTCACGTCGTCAAACCCGATCTGCCACTCCCCTTGGATCCTGACTTCGTGAGCGGCCGCATCAGTGCCGAAGCGCTGGTCGCGATGGGATACCGCGACGCGTGGCGATACCTCGCGACGAGATCGTCGACCGGCGTGGCGCTCGACGACACAGCGACGAAGATGCGGGTGGCCCCGCTCGGATGCCGGCTCAGCCTCCGGCTGCGTGGATCGATCTCGAGGTCGAGCGGCGACCGCACTCGGTTCGTGGCGTCCACCACCGTCGAGATCTCCGACCTGGGTGAATTCGTCGCCGATCCGGCGAAGGGCGTCGACGTCGTAGGAGCCATCGACACCGCCGAGTGGGGCTACCGACCGTTCGCTCGCGGTTCCGCCACCGTGACCGACGGCGACCGAGGCCGTCTGATCGAACTGGAAGCAACGATCCACGTCGACGGTGAGGACGTGCAGGTCGTGATGTCGACGACCTTGCCGGCGCGGTCCGCAGCGGGCTGGTGCTGGCGAGCCGGCCGGAGTTGGTCGGTCGCGGTCGTCGCGTCCGACGGTGGCGGTTCCGGTACAGCGAAGGTGACGTGGCTCGATGCGCTCCGCATCCTCTACCTGTTCGAGCCGTCTGGCGCGCACACGCTGTCCGATCGCGTCCGCGCTCTCCGCCTGATGGCTGGATTCACCCGGGCGCGCTGACGCCCAGTGCGGCCGCCGCCGGAGGTCAGGAACGTCGTGCGGTGTCCGCGTCGGCTTCCTCAGCGGCGGTGAGCACTTCGTACCAGAGCGAGAGTTGTTGGACCCGATAGAGACCCTCGGCCGGGTTGCGGCCGAGACCGAACCGATGCGGATGCTCCAAACGGTTTCCCCGGTACACGCCGATCGTGTTGCCGCTGACCTGGCGCAGGATCTTGTACGCGAGTCCGCCGAGCGTTCCCGCCACCGACACGGCATTCTTGACGGCGAGCGCACCAGCACCCGTGGCAAGGGCGAGGATCGAACTGGCGGCGTCGGTGAACTCGGGGGAGGCCGCCTGCTTCTCCAACAGCGCGGCCAAGTCGTCGGCGCGCGTGGTGTCGCGCGAGACCAGGACGGAGATGTCGAGGAAGTGCTTGGGCCAGCCGTAGTACGCGAGCAGGCCGTGCTCGTCGAGTGGCACCGTGGACTCGTCGCCGATACCACCGAACCGCACGGTCGTCGGCGTGTAGAAGCTCTTGGGATCGTCGTCGAGCACGTTTCCCTGCACGGCGAGCACATCCACACGGATGTCGGCACCGCCCAGGAAGTCGAACCAACGCTTGTTGCTATGGATCACGATGTCGTGCAGTCGCAGTGCGATCGGCCCATCGAGTGGCTTCGCCCCGCCGTCTCGAAGGACCGGGCCGTCGAGCGCGTTCAGCCCCTGCTCGTCCTCGATCAGCCAACCTTGCATCGATACCCCCTTCGCGTGATCGGGATCGTAGTCGAGCCGCCGCGCGCGCCCTCTGAGGTCCGACGTGACGTCCCAATTACTCGGCCGGGAGTAGCCTCCGACATCCGTGACCACGAGCGCGGATCGCGAGGCGATCGAGCGCTGGTTCGTCCGCCGGGGCGTCCCGCACTTCATCGACGACTACCGGGCGACGACCAACGTGTGGACCCGCGCCTTCCCGGCCCTGGTCGTGCTGTTCGTGGTCGGGATCGCCGCCGAGTTGGGGCTCGAGAGCGAGTTCGGGGCCGGCCTCTCGGCGCTCCTCGTCGCCGGCGGAATCGCCGGCGTCCTCGCCCTGTTGGTGGGCGTCAACCGGTTGCGCGGGCGCGGCCCGTTCGAACGGCCGGAGCACGTCGGCCCGGTCGAGTTGGTGCTGTTCGTCGGTGTTCCACTGGCAGTCGCGATCGTCGTCGAGCGCAGCGTCACGGGCGCGATCGGCACGATCGCGTTCGGCCTCGCCGCCCTCGCCGTCGTCTACATCGCCACCAGCTACGGGGTCGTGTCGATCAGCGGCTTCGTGCTCGGCCGCCTCGGCGACCAGCTCCGCCTGCTCGGCTCGATCACCTCGCGCGCCGTTCCGCTGCTGCTCCTGATCACCGTTGCCGTGTTCCTCACGAGTGAGACGTGGCAGATGATGTCGCGTCTGGAGGGTGTGTCGTTCTTCGCCACGTTGCTGGTGTTCGTCCTCGCCGGTGGTGGTTTCCTGTTGACGCGGGCACCCGGCGACATCGCCGCCATCGAGCAGTTCGACGACTGGCCGAGCGTGCGCCCGTTCCTCGCCGAGACGCCAGCCGGCGCGGTGGAGCTGCCCGATCACGGCGATCCATCTGAACCGCCGCTCAACCGCGGTCAGCGCACCAACATGCTCGTGCTCGCGCTGACGACCCAGGCCGTGCAGATCACCGTCGTGTCGTCCGTCGTGTGGGCGTTCTTCGTGTTGCTCGGCCTCGTCGCCGTCCATCCCGACACCGTGACGGCGTGGATCGGCGGCGAACCCGACATCTTGTTCGAGTTCTCGCTCGGTGCGTCCACGTTCGCCCTGACGGAGCAACTGCTGCGGGTCGCCGCGTTCCTCGCCGCCTTCAGCGGCCTCGCGTTCACGGTGTACCTCGTCACCGATCAGACCTATCGCGAGGAGTTCCGCATCGACGTCGCCGACGAGTTGCGACAGATCTTCGCCGTGCGACTGGCCTACATCGAGCTGAGAGCTCCGCGAATGCTCCCGGGGGATGACGGAGGGCGGTGAACGCAGAGCTGCGGGTCAGGCTCATGGGTGGGCTCTCCGTGGACGGGATGTCCGAGCGTGAACTCGGGAGTCGCAAGGCGCGCACGCTGCTCAAGCTGCTCGCGGTCGCACGCGGTGAAGTCGTCGCGGTGGATCGGGCAGCCGATGTGCTGTGGGGGCATCAGCTCCCGGCCAAGCCGGCTGAGCAAGTGGGTGTCCTTGTGTCGCGCCTGCGGGGTGTGCTCGGTGGCGACCATCTGATCCACCGTTCGGGGGGCTACGCGCTGGCGGCGGCCTGGCTCGACATCGACGAGATCGACCGCCGCGTCGACGAGGCGTCCGACGCCCAGGCCGCTGGCCGACTCGCCGTCGCACGTGCCGCAGCCGACGCGGCGCTCGCGCTCGTGCGCGGTCCGCTGCTCCCCGACGAGGACGGTGAGTGGGCGGCCGTTGCCCGTCAACGTTGCGAGACGAGGATCGCCGCGGCGCGTCGGATCAAGATCGAGGCCACGCTCGCGACCGGTGACTGGTCGGCCGTCGTCGCCCAAGCGGAGACCGTGCTCGCCGAGCACCCGTACGACGAGGACGTGCTCCGCATGCTGATGCGCGCCCACGCGTTGTCGGGGAGCACGGCCGCCGCACTCGCCGCGTACGCCAGGGCGAGAACCCGCTTCGCCGATGACCTCGGTGTGTCGCCGAGCGCCGAGACCGAACAGCTCCACACGCAATTGCTGCTCGACAGCGACTCGGCGGTCGCTTCGCCCGTCCCCACGGCGCCACTCGACTTGCCCGGCCGCGACGCGGAACTGGTGCGCCTCGACCGCGCGCTGGACGACGTGCGGAGCGGACGGTCGACCATCGTCGCCATCGAGGGAGAGGCCGGCATCGGGAAGTCGACGCTGGTCACGACGTGGGTGAGCAGCCTCGACCGCGCGCGGGTCTGCGTTGCCGAGGGGCGATGTGACGAGCTCGGTAGAGACCTCCCGCTGGCGGCCGTCGCCGATGCGGTCGCCGCAGCAGCGCGCATGGCAGAGCCCGGGGCGCTCGACGGGCTGACCTCCGCCGAGGCGGCGACGCTGGCGGCGACGGTCGGGATCGGGCACGCGCTCGGGGCGCCGATGGTGACGGCCGGTGCCGAGAGCCGCCAGGGCCAGCTGTTCGGGGCGGTGCTACGGGCGCTCGAGGAACTCGCCGGCTCGCGCCCGACGGTGCTCGTCATCGAGGACCTCCACCACCTGACGGAATCGTCGACGCTGGCCTGGCTGGGGTGGGCGATCCACCGTGCGCGCCGGTTGATGATCGTCGTGACGCGGCGTTCGGGAGGCCCTGGCCTCGCCGGTGAGGTCCTCGTGCCACTCGGTCCGCTCGATCTGGCGGCGATTCGCGAGCTCGCCGGTGAGGATCGGGCGGCGGTGCTGCACGAACGCAGCGGAGGGCACCCGCTGTTGCTCCAGGCGATGATCTCGGCCTCGAGTGACGACGATGTCCCGTCGTCGATCCGCGATTCGGTCGATCGGGAGCTGGCTGCGCTCGGCGACGCCGGTGCGACCGTGCGAACCGCGGCCGCGATCGGTCCCGAGATCGACGTCGACCTCCTCGCGTCGGTGCAGGGCGGACCGACCGTCGGCGTGCTCGACGACCTCGAACGGGCGGCGGCCGGCGGACTGCTCGTCGAGTCCGAGGCGGGCTTTCGGTTCCGCCACGAGCTGATCCGCGCCGGCGTCGAGGCCTCGATGACGAGCGCCCGCCGAGCACTCGTGCATCGCCAGGCTGCACGCGCGCTGGTCGCTCGCCGAAGGCCGGATCCACTCGCCGTCGCGTTCCATGCCCGGCGCGGCGGTGACGACGAGCTGGCCGCGCGGTCGCTCGTCGAGGCCGCCGAACGGGCAGCTGATCGCTACGACGTCGATACCGCCGACAACTTGCTGTCGGAGGCGTTCGCGCTCGACGCCGATCCAGCGACGTTGGTGGCGAGAGCACGCATCCGCATGTCGCGACTCGATCTCGCCGGCGCAAGTGCCGACGCGGCGATGGCCCTCGAGCTCGGCGCCGGCGCGGCGGCGCTCGAGATGGCGGGCTGGGTCGCGTACTACCGGCGCGACTACGACGTCGCGGCGTCGTTCGCCGACGAGGGGATCGCGGTTGCCGGCGACGCCGCGGCCGGCGCGGGTTGCCTCGTGCTGTCGGCCCGGGTGCGTCACGCTGCCGGCGATCTCGGTGGTGCGCTCGACCGGTACGCCGAAGCGGAAGGAGGTCCACCGGAGACCCGGCAAGTCGCCGACGTCTGGCACGCCAACGCGCTGCTGCATGCCGGACGGCCGGTGGAGGCGCTCGCCCACGTCGACCACGCATTGCGAAGTCCACCCGGTCCACACCCGTTCGCGCCCCTCCACGCACGCTGGTCGCGGACATTGGCTCTCGCATACGTCGGCCGGCTGGGAGACGCCTTCGACTCGGTCGACGAGCTGGACCGCCTGATCGATCGTTCTGGCGCGCTCGGCCCGCGCTTCGTCGGACCGGCGCGCAACATCCGCGGCTACCTCTTGCGCAACGCCAACCTCACCGAGGAGGCCGACGAGTCGAACCGGGCGGCGCTGCAGCACACGTCGGGACCCGATGGCGAGCCGGCGACCGATGCGATGGTCGAGGCGTATTGGGTCGCCCTCCTGGATCTGACCGAGGGTCGTCTGGCTGCCGGCGATCCGGGCGGTGCCGCGGACCT
>DASUEW010000381.1:0-2946 GCA_036274875.1 Ilumatobacteraceae bacterium | reverse complement strand
CGTTCGTGTACTCGAGCACCGAGGCTCCGCCTTCGAAACGCAACACGTCGGGTCCGGTCCCGGTGATGAGGTCGGCTTGCCACAGGCGGGCCTCCTCGATCGGTTTGATCTCGATCGCCCACTCACCGTCGGCGTCGACGCGCAGGTAGCTGGCCGTCCCCTGCTCGTCGAAACCGAGCGGATACGTTCCGGTCACCGTTCCGACAACGCTCTCGAGCAGAGCGAGTTGGTTCAGGTCCTGGTCGAGCGTGGTCAGCTCGAAGTTGGCGACGCCGGTGTGTGTCACGACCATGATCGTGCGCGACAGGTCGTTGCCCCTGAGGTCGATCACGTCATTGCCGATCCCGCTGAACTCGGTCGCGCCGGGCGCCGGCGTGCTGTTGGTCGTCACCGGCACCGCGGGGACGGTCGGTGTGTTCGTGGGGACCGTCGTCGGGGACTCTGACGCGGCGGTCGCCGGGACCGTCGGCGCGGCCACTGTGCTCACCGATGCACCGGACTCGACGGTCGGCGTCGTCACGTCGCCACCGGACACCGAGATCGATGTCTGGCCCGCGGCACTCGGCGTCGGCACGGCATTCTCGATGTCGTCTTCGTCGTCCCCACGGACGAGGACGCGGATGGCGACGACGCTCAGTGCCCCGAGCACGACGGCCGAAAACCCGACGAGCAGTCTCCGAGGTCCGCTCGGCGCGGGACGCTCTGGCTTCGTCTGACGTGCCGGCGTCGGCGGATGCCGTCGTGCCTGCTGCGGAGGCGGCGCAACGGGGGCTCGCCAACCGACCGCCTTCTCGACGATGGCCAACTCCACCGGCGGGCGCAGCTGCGGCGGTGGCAGCTGCGGCGGAGGCAACACCGAGAACCGGGCCACCGCCTCGGGCACCGGTTCTGGTGAAACCGCGCGCCCGACAATCGGAGGCGGAATCCGCGGCGGTGGCCATACCGAGAACCGGACGACAGTCTCGGCGATCGGTTTCGGTAACACCAAGAACACGACCAAACCCGTGGGCACGGGCTCCGGCAACAACGACGGCTTGGCCAAATCCGCCGGTCGTGGGGACGGCAGCACGGAGAACGGCACCTTCGACGTCGGACGAGGTGGTGGGAATCGCCAGCCAGCGGAGCCCTCACCATTCGTGGTCGACGGTACGACCGGCGGCGGCTCGGACGAGGCAGATCCTGGTGGCAGGCGTGCACGCGGAGGCGGGAGCGCTCGTTGCCCGTCGCCGGGCGTCTCAGATCTCGACCCCAGCACGGACGAGATGGTACCCGTGGGGGTCGCGCCGGATCGGGCACTGCGATCGCATCACCGACCACGGTTGGGCGGTCACTCAGCACATCGGCGTGAGCGGCGCGCGTTCGTTGAACGAGAACAGCACCGGGCCTTGCGCCCGCATCTCGATCCGACACACAGCGGCATGCGACAGGTGGGTTCGCCACGCGATCCCGAAGTCGACGTCGAGCGCCCATGCAACCGCGGCCTTCATCGGCGAGACGTGGCTCACGACGACGATGTCCAGGTCACCGATGCGCTCGACCAGCTCGGCGCACGCGTGCCTGACGCGTACGTCGACATCGGCCGCCGACTCGCCGCCCTCAGGGACGAAGTTCGCGTCGGTGCGCCAGTAGTTCCAGACCTCCGATGGCACGTCGCCGTGCGGCATCCCTTCGTACTTCCCGTACGCGATCTCGATCCAGCGCTCGTCGACGTGCACCGGCCGACCGAACGCCTCTGCCGTCTGGCGCGCCCGAAGGAGCGGGCTCGAGATGACCTCGTCGACCTCTCCCACGTGCTCAGCGACCGCCATCGCCTGCCGCTCCCCCAGGTCGTCGAGCGGCTGGTCGAGTCGCCCCTGGAGCTGACCGGCAGCGTTGGCCGCGGTGCGGCCGTGCCGCACGAGGATCAACATGGATCCCAGTGAATCAGACGCGGCGAATCACACGCGGCGAATCACACGCGGCGAGCCGGCGTTCGCGGTGCGGCGAGCTCGAGCTGTCCGGTGCGCCACGCATCGCGGCGTCGAGTCGCATCCGCCAACCCGGCCGCCCGCACCACCCACGCCAGGATCGCCAATCCGGCGAGCTCGAGCGGCACGTTCCACCAACCGCGGGCGGCGATCGGCATTCGGGCGTCGCCGAACCCGCCGCTGAACGGCCACCAGAACGTGGATGTATCGGCCCACGCTCCCGTGTAGACGAGGTGTAGGAACGTCCCCAGCGGGAGCCCCAGCAGCGTGCGGCGCAGAGAACGCCGCCCGACCGTCGCCACCATCACCACCCCGAGCAGCCCGACGCTGAACGCGAGACTGTGCAGCACGCGTGCACCACCGAACCACACATCCACCGCGGGCGGTGCGACGGACCCGACAACAAGCAGGCGATAGTCGAAACGCGGATCGCGGAACACGAACCAGATCGTCGCGACCGACGTCCCGACGAACCAGAGCAACACCGGCAGTCACCTCGCGATCAGCGCACGAGCAGCCGGCCACACTGCGGGCAGTCCGCCAGCTCGCCCGGTTCCACAGCCTTGATCGCGTCGACCTCGGCAGCCGAGAGGTCGAGGTGGCAGCCGTCGCAGCGGGTGCCGACCAGGCGCGCGACCGCGACACCGAGTTGGCCGCGCAGCGAGTCGTAGCGCGTCAGCAGTGACGCCGGAACACCCGCTCGGAGCCCGGCGCGTCGCTCGTGGAGCTCGGCCAGCTGGCTGTCGATCTCCCGCGTCGCTGTGACCAGCGCGGCCTCCGCCACCTCGAGTGCGGCGCTGACCGCCGGCTCGAGACCCTGGTGCGCTGCCCGTTCGTCGTCGAGCGCCGCCTGTTGCTCGAGGGCGTCGAGCTCCCGATCGTCGAGCTCGCTGCGACGCTCGGACAGGGTCTTGATCTGGTTCTGCAGGGCCTCCGCTTCGCGCGGCGCGATGACAGTGCGGAGCTGGGCGTTGAGGCG
>DASUEW010000380.1:0-4795 GCA_036274875.1 Ilumatobacteraceae bacterium | reverse complement strand
TGCTCGTTTGGATGGATCTGGAGATGACCGGACTCGATCACATGTCCGACGTCATCGTCGAGATCGCCACGCTGATCACCGACGACGATCTCGTGATCATCGCCGAAGGTCCCGATCTCGTGATCCACCAGGACGACGACGCCCTCGTCCGGATGGATCCGGTCGTGGTCGAGATGCACACGCGATCGGGGTTGATCGAGTTGATCCGGGCTTCGACGGTGTCACTCGAGGAAGCCGGCGCGGCAACGCTCGAGTTCATCAAGATGCACGTGCCCGAACCGCGCTCGGTGCCGCTGTGCGGGAACTCGATCGGCACCGACCGCCGCTTCCTCGCTCGCTACCTGCCGGCGATCGAGGACCACCTCCACTACCGGTGCGTCGACGTGTCGACGGTCAAAGAGCTCGCCAAGCGGTGGTATCCGAGCCTCGAGAGCGAGCGGCCGTTCAAGGTCGGTGCCCACCGCGCGCTCGACGACATTCGCGACAGCGTTCGCGAGCTCCAGTTCTACCGCGAGCGCGTGTTCGTGGCGGCCCGGCCGGTCGAGCCGGCGTCGGTCGAGCCGACGTCGATCGAATCAACGTCGGTCGAACCGACGTCGGTCGAACCGTCGGAGCGCATCGCGGCGGCGACCTCGGACGTGCCGACGACGGCCTCGACACCGACCGACTGATCGTCGTCTACTGATCGGCGCGCGCTCACGGCGCGCGATGCTGACGCAGTGCGTGCCGTCACCATCCCGTCTTACGGAGGACCCGACGTCCTGACGCTCGCCGACGTCGACGATCCCGTGCCGGGGCCCGACGAGATCCTCGTGCGCGTGACGCACAGCGCGTGCAACCGGGCCGACACGTTGCAGCGCATGGGTGGCTATCCCGATCCCGTCCGGCGGGACGTCGAGATCCCCGGTCTGGAGTACGCGGGCACTGTCGCCGCCCTCGGCGCGCGGGTGTCGAACTGGGAGATCGGCGACCGTGTGATGGGCATCGAGTCGGGGGCGTGCTACGCGGAGCTCGTCGCGACGCACAGTCGCCAGGCGCTGCCGATCCCCGCCGCGATCTCGACTGCCGACGCGGCGGCGATCCCAGAGGTGTTCCTCACCGCGTGGGACGCGCTCGTCGTGCAGGGTGGCCTCACGAGCGGGCGATGGGCGCTCGTCCACGCCGGCGCGTCTGGCGTCGGCACCGCGGCGATCCAGATCGCCAACGCGATCGGCGCTCGAATCGCGGTGACGTGCTCGGCGGGCAAGGTCGCAGCCTGTCGCGATCTCGGCGCCGATCTGGTGCTGGTGCGAAGCCCCGACGATTGGCTCGGTGAGCTCCAGCGGGCGGTGCCGAACGGCGTCGACGTCGTACTCGACGTCGTCGGTGGCGACGAGGCCGATCGCAACCTGCGCGCCGTCCGCACGCAGGGCGCGATCGTGCAGGTCGGGTTGATGGGCGGCGGACAGACGCCGGTCAATCTGGGCTTGCTGCTCGTCAAGCGCATCACCTGGATCGGCACCACGCTGCGCGCCCGGCCGGTCGAGCAGAAGATCGCATTGTGCCAGCGGTTCTCGGCCGAGGTGCTGCCGCTGTTCGAGGCGGGCGTGCTGCGTCCGGTCATCGATTCGCGTTACCGCCTCGAGGCGGTGGCCGATGCGCACCGTCACATGGAAGCCAACGCCAACGTGGGCAAGATCGTGCTCGAGATCGCGTGATGGTTCACCGGCCCCCGAAGCAGGAACAGGAGCCGGCCGGCGAATCCGTCACCGAGGTCGCCCCCGGTGTCCTGCGCGCCCAACTGCCGATCGACATGCCGGGCCTCGGCCACGTCAACTGCTACGTGCTCGAGGACGAGCGCGGCGCGGCGATCGTCGATCCCGGCCTGGCCGACAGCGTCTCGCGGCGGGCACTGAAGTCGCGTCTCGCGGCGGCCGGCATCCCGTTGCGCCGCGTGCACACCGTGATCGTGACGCACAGCCATCCCGACCACTTCGGCGCGGCCGGGTGGGTGCGGCACGAGACGGGTGCGGAGGTGGTCACCCACCGCCGGTTCCGGCTGATGTGGGACCCGTCAGAGCCACCCGACGTCGACGTCGAGGACGTGGCCGCCGGTTTCGACCCGAATGGCGACGGCGATGGCCATGTCGATGTCGAGGCGGTGCTGGCCGAGTTGGCAGTGCGATCCCGGCCGCGCATGCCGTGGGATCCGGCGCCGTGGGGCGGGTCGGGGATGACGATCCCGTTCCGGCGCCGGGCGCGCCTGCGCCTGTCGGCTCGGTTCCCGCGCCTGCTGCGTCTGCCCGTGCCGTCGGTACGCCTCGACGACGCCGGACCGATCCGTCTCGCTCGCCGTGACTGGGTCGCCATGCACACCCCGGGTCACACCGAGGACCATCTCTGTCTGTTCGACCCGGCCGACGGTGTGATGTTGTCGGGTGACCACGTGCTGCCCACGATCACGCCCCACATCGGTGGGTACGGGCCCTACCCGGACCCACTCGCGTGCTTCTTCGACTCACTCGACAAGGTCGCCGTCTACGGGCCCGACACCAGCATCTGCCTGCCGGCTCACGGCCACCCGTTCACCAACCTCACGGTCAGGGTCGATGCCATCAAGCGCCACCATCGTGAGCGCCTCGACACGTTGCGATCGGCGTTCGAGGGCATCGGCCGGCCCGCATCGGTGAGCGAGCTGTCCGGTCACCTGTTCTCGGCCCGCGCCCAAGGGGCGATGGCTGACAGCGAGACGTTCGCCCACCTCGAGCACCTGCGCCTCGCCGGCGAGGTGGCGCGGACCGACGCGCCGACCGGCTACACGTACGTGCCCACGGGCTGAGTCGTCCACCTGCCTCGAGGTGACGAAGTCTGACCGGAGCGCGCCGGTGTGAACGCGCTGCGGCCAGAGTCCTCGAATCGTCGCCGGGTTTCGGAAAAGTGCGAGGTGGGATGGCGTCGGTGTTCTGGACGGGTGGAACCACCCCGAAAGGACGCCACCGATGTCAGATACCCCGGTCGCCATGCAATCCGGCGGTTCGACGCGTATCTCGGAGGTTGCGGTCGGGTCAAGTCTTCGAGGAGCTGACATGACACTGATCAACGTTGCCAATCTCCACACCGCCGTCCCGGGCTGGGGGCTCGACACGCTGTCGCTCGCGGTAGTGCCCGAGCCGACGCTCGACGACCTGGCCGTGCTCGAGCTGTCCGGGCCCGACCTTCTCGACGACCTGGCGGAGCTTGTCACGCTCGACACGCTCGACACGCTCGACACGCTCGACGCGCTCGACGCGCTCGACGCGCTCGACGCGCTCGACACGCTGTCGCTGGTGGCCGTGCCGGAGCCGACGCTCGAGGATCTGACCGTGCTCGATAAGTCCGGGCTCGACACGTTCGACGACACGCCGGTCGGGACGCGCTACGCGCGCTGCTCGGATGGCAACGGGACGCTGAGCCACCTGTTCTTCTCCGACGACGACTTCGACATCGCCCGCGCCAAGGCGATCTGCTCGAAGTGCGGTCTGAGCGAGGCGTGCCTCGCCGGCGCCCTCGAGCGTGGCGAGGTCGCCGGTGTGTGGGGCGGTGAGTTGGTCGAAGACGGCGCGGTCGTGGTGCTGAAGCGCCGTCGTGGCCGTCCGCCGAAGGTGGCGCGGCCGGTCCTCGTCGTGGACGAGGTCCCGGTGCCCCCACACATGGTCGCCTGACACGCGAAACCTTCTTGACCCGGACGGGTGCGGCGTGGTTCTGTAGACCTCGCTGTGCCGTCTCGGCGCGGCGCGACCCCGACCGAGCAACACCGATCCCAGTCACGAGGGACCCCCGATGATGCGCACGCTGACGAACACGCACCGCTTGGGCCACCAGCCCAGCCGCGCGCGCGTCGATGGCGCGATCGGTCAGGCCTGGCAGGGTCGTCCCAGTGATCATCGCGGTGATCTCGGCCTTTGCGCCGCCGCCCATCGGTCCGCTTCGTGGACCTACGTGGCACGCCAGGCCAACGCCACCGGCGCACCCGCGGTCTCCGCGTTCGACGGCATTCTCGCCGTCCCGACGATGTGGACCAAGTGGCCCGCCCGGCACCTCGCAACGAGGTCGACGTAACCAGACGTCGAAGACACCTCACCGAGGCCGCCGGGTTCCGACCCGGCGGCCTTCTTCGTTTTCCGACTTCCTTCCGCCCCGATCCCAGCGAATTCATCTCAGCGAATGCAGCCCACCGAAACCACCAGCGAACAGGACATCATCATGACCACCATCGAATTCGACCGTTCGGTCTCCATCGCCGTCAAGGCCCCTGTTGCGCGCTGCGCCGACGGCAACGGCACGCTCACCCCACTGTTCTTCTCCGACAACGTCATCGACATCGCTCGCGCCAAGGCGATCTGCGCCAAGTGCGCGTTGCGCGTCGAATGCCTGGCCGGCGCGCTCGAACGAGAGGAACCCTGGGGTGTGTGGGGTGGTGAGCTGATCGCCACTGGCCGCATCGTCGCTCACAAGCGACCATGCGGTCGACCACCGAAGCGCGCGAGACCCGAGCTCGTCATCGACGAGATGGGCGTCGTCGCCTGACCCTGAACGGGGTCGGATCCGCCCAGATCACAGCTCCCCCCGGCGGGAAGCCGGGGTCGTCGTTAGCCTGACTCCATGGCTTGGCGGCCCCGGCTCCCCGTGCTCGTGCTGTGCGCGGCCGTGGCCGGCGGCCTGGTGGGCGGCTGGGCGCTGAGTCGCGCTGTCATCGGCGACGGCGGCGAGAGCGACATCGACAGCGTCGTGCTCGCCGAGCCCGGCGAGTACCAGCAACCGGTCGACGGGGAGAATC
>DASUEW010000379.1:0-4203 GCA_036274875.1 Ilumatobacteraceae bacterium | reverse complement strand
GCATGCACTTCTACTGGGTCGGGATGGCCGCCGAGCTGCACCGCTGGGGCGACCCCACCCGCGACTGGATGCTGCACGACGTGGCCGCCGGCCACATCTTCGCGGCCGGTCATGCCGAGGCCGGCAACGACGTCCCGGTGGCGCTCTCGACCGCGCGCGCCGAGCGGGTCGAGGGTGGCTACAAGTTCTACGGCCACAAGCACTTCGGATCGCTGAGCCCGGTGTGGACTCGGTTCGGAGTCCACGCGATGGACGCGTCCGACCCGGCCAACCCCGTCATCGTCCACGGCTTCGTCGATCGCGACGATCCGGGCTACGAGATCGTGCCGACGTGGGACACGCTCGGCATGCGAGCCACCCAGAGCCACGACACCAAGCTGAACGGCGTGTTCGTGCCCGACGACCGGATCGGGGCGGTGCTCCCGGCCGGTGACAACACCGATCCGTTCTTCTTCGTGCTGAACATCTGGCCGCTGACCCTCATCGCCAACGTCTACGTCGGGATCGCCGAACGGGCCTTCGAGGTGGCGGTCGAGGCTGCCAAGCGCAAGACGTCGATCGGGGTCGCGCGCGGCTCGCTCGCCTATCACCCGATGATCCAGCACCGCGTCAGCGAGATGTACCTCGAGCTCGACGCGATGCGGGCGGTCGTCGATCGCCTGCCGGCCGACTTCGCCGCCGGTGTCGATCACGGCGAGCGCTGGGCGATGCAGATCCTGTCCGCCAAGTGGCGCGCCACCGAAGGCGCCAAGCGCGTGGTCGACATCGCCGTCGACGTCGCCGGTGGGCAGGCGATGTTCAAGACCAGCGAGCTCGAGCGTCTCTACCGCGACGTCCGGGCGGGCGGCTTCCATCCCGGCACGGTGGCGTTCACCCACGAGGTGGTCGGCAAGACGGCCCTCGGGGTCGCCGGCGATCAGCCGCGCTGGTGACTGTGCTGGTCGACATCTGAACCGGCGCGGCCGAGCGCGATTGCGGCCAACTCACGGAGCTCGACATCGTCGAGTTGGCCGCCGCGCTCGACCGCCGCTTCGAACGCGGCCTCCCCGAGGTCGCGGCGCAGGCGGCGACTCAGTGCCGACTGGCGATACGCATCGGGACCGAACGCAGGAGAACTGTTGCTCACCGCGACGGCACCGTGGAGGACCGCTGCCGTCTCGGGATCGCCGAGCGACGCGAGCACTTCCACCACGCCGCGCATGATCGTCACACCGACTGGCCCGAGTGAGCCGATCTGCCACACGTCGAGCAACTCGCGATAGGCCACCGCAGCACGCCGTGGGTCCCCGTTGCGAGCCTCGAGCGACGCCGCGGTGAGGCCGGCAACACCCTTGACGAACCGGCACCCGCTCATCTCGGCGAGCTCGAGGGCGGCGTCGATGTGACGCCGGGCGCGCTCTGGGTCGTCGTCGGCGAGCACCTCGCCGGCGGCGTAGCGGGCCCAGCACGACACGATCGGGTTGCCCTCGGATTGCGCGTCAATCGTCCAGAGTTCGGCCTCCTCGGCGGCCGACGCGTCGCCGGCCAGCCCGCGGACCAGCAGCTCCTGGAACCGCTCGACGGCGAACCAGACCGTGTCGCCGGCGGCGGCTGCGAGGGCGGCGGCCTCGATGGCGAGCGGGATCGCTACGTCGAGGTTGCCCGCCCGCCCTTCCAGGTTCATGTGGGCGGCGAGGAGACCTCGGTGCGCACGTGTGCCGGGTACCGCCAATGCCAAGCCCTCGCGGAGCGCGGCCCACGCGCCGTCGACGTCGCCGAACTGCCAGCGGCCGTAGCACACCGAGTCGAGGAGCTCGGCGCGGCGTGGGTCGTCAGCCGCAACGACGTCGAGGGACGCCTCGACCCACCCGAAGATCTCGGGCCGCATGGCTTGAAAACCGAAGTCGAACAGCGAGACGGAGAGCTCGGCGAGCGCGTCGGCGTCCGCTCGGTCGACCAGCCAGGCGTGGGCGGCGCGGAGGTTGGCGATGTCGGCATCGATGGCGGCGAACACCCGGTCCGCATCGTTCGGTCGGCGCAACGCGGCGTAGTGCTCGCTCGCCATTCGCACGAAGTGGCGGGCGTGAGCGCGCCGAACCGTGTCGACCGCGTCCCGCTCGGCCAAGCGGTCGATTCCGTATTGGCGCAATGTCTCGAGCATCTGGAAGCGCGTCGCCCCCTGCGCGTCGGGCGAAACCGTGAGAAGTGAGCGCTCGACGAGGCGGGCGATGACGTCAGCCGCCGCGACGCGGTCGAGTCCGGTCACCCCGGCCACGGATTCGACGGTGGCCCCTCCCGAGAACACCGCCAACTGCTCGCACACCTCTCGTTCGTGATCGTCGAGGAGGTCGAACGACCAGCGCACGGTCTCGACGAGCGAGCGGTGGCGCTCGGCCGTGCGGCGTCCTCCGGTCAGCAGACGGAACCGCTGGCTGAGCGCGTCGGCGATCTCGCGGACCGAAAGCGCCTGCGACCGCGCTGCCGCCAGTTCGATCGCCAGCGGCAGACCGTCGAGTTGGTGGCAGATGTACAGCACGTCGGCTTCCTCTGCCTCACTCGGCGTGAAGCCGGGACGAACGGTGCGGGACCGTTCAATGAACAATTCGCCCGCGAGGACGTCGTCGAGTGGCTCCACGGCGCAGACATGCTCGCCGCTGACGGCGAGGCGTTCGCGGCTCGTCGCCAATATCGACACGGTGGTCGTCGCCGTCACGATGCGTTCGACGAGGTTCGCCGCGGCATCGATCACGTGCTCGCAGTTGTCGAGCACGAGCAGCACCCGTCGCCCGCGCAGCGCTTCGACGAGCCGCGACTCGATGGGGATGTCGGACCTCGACTCGACGCCGAGCGTAGTGGCGACGGCGGGGACGACCTCGTCGCCGCGCCCGACCGCTGCCAGTTCGCAGAACGCGACATGGTCGAAGTGGTCGACGCCGTCGGAACCGCCCGAGTCACCATCGTCCGACTCGCCGTCGATCGCGTGCGCCAGCTCGACGGCCAAACGGGTCTTGCCGACACCACCCGGACCGGTGATGGTGACGGTTCGCGCGGTGCGGAGGATCTCGCGGAGCTCGCCCACCAAGCGGTCGCGGCCGATGAGGCGGGTGGCCGGGTTGGGCAGGACCGACGCGGTCGCACCGACGGACTGCTCTCGTGGGCGCGGTACGTCGAGCGTGTGGTCGAGCATCGAGCGTTCGAGATCGCGTAGCGCCGGAGACGGGTCGAGCCCGAGCTCGTCGGCCAGGTGCCGGCGGTGTTCTTCGTAGGCTTGGAGCGCCTCGGGCTGGCGCCCGGCGCGATACAGCGCGGTCATCAGCAGCGCCCGGGTCCGGTCGCGCAGTGGGTGTTCGGCGGCGAGGCTGACGAGATCGGCGAGCGACTCCTCATGGCGTCCGACCGCGAGCAGCGCGTCGAACCGCTCCTCGTTGGCGAGCAACCACAGCTCCTCGAGCCGCGATGCCTCGGCGCGTGCCGCGTCCCAGTCGACGAACTCCGCGTACGGCGAGCCGCGCCACAGCGCGAGCGCCGCGTCGAACCACTCGATCGCCTCCTCGGGCCGCACCCGACGGGCCTGGATCCCTTCGGTCACCATCCGGTCGAACTGGTCGCTGTCCAGATCGTCGTCCGCCACGTCGAGGCAGTAGCCACCGTCGCCGTACACGAGGGAGTCGGGTGGCAGGACCCGCCGCAGCCGCGAGACGTGCGTCTGCACCGCGCCGGCGATGTCGTCGGGGAGCGCATCACCCCACAGCAGGTCGGCGACGGCGTCGGTCGCCAGGGGGCGGTTGACGTGAAGGACGAGGGCGGCGACGAGCCGACGCTGCAAGTCGCCGCGCAGCGCGACAGGCGTGCCGTCGCCGCTCGACACGGCGAGCGGTCCGAGCACGCGATAGCGGGGCTCGCGGTGCCCGGTCATGCCGGGCGAGTCTACGAACTGGAACACGATGAGGCCCTCAGCGAGCGGACTCGATCAGACCGAGTCGGCGACCAAACTGCCACGAGCCAACGTGGCGTGAGCCGACTCAATCAGACACGACCTCGAACACGGGGTGGCGAGGCGCGATCGCGAGCAGTTGCTCGTCGGTGGAGTCGGGGCCGACTCCGTCGAAGAACTGGCCGACCTCGAACTTCCAGCGTTTCAGGTACGCCCTCACCACGGCGACCTTCTCGTCGTCGCCGAGCTCGCGGCCGCGGAACTCCTCGACGTTCTTGCCCACCCGCAAC
>DASUEW010000378.1:0-5680 GCA_036274875.1 Ilumatobacteraceae bacterium | reverse complement strand
TCGAGGGGATCGAGACGGTCGGTCAGGCGTACGAACTGGTTGCTGGCAAGCTCTGATGGAGGGCCGCGGCCGGCGGATCGCCGTCACCGGTCTGGGTGTCGTCGCCCCATGCGGCATCGGCAAGGACGCGTTCTGGTCCGGCCTGCTCGGCCCGGGTCTCAGCGGAGGCACCCGCAAGACGACCATCGACGACTGGGACGCGTCGCCTTACTACGACTCGCCGAAGGAGGCCCGCCGCGCCGATCGGGTCGAGCAGTACGCGATGGCAGCGGCCATCGAGGCGATGGAGCAGGCGGGTCGGCCATCGGCTGATGCCTCACGAATCGGAACGATCTTCGGAACAGGCGTGGGGGGCATCCAGACCCTGGAGGAGCAGATCGCGGTTCGCCTCGAGAAGGGCGAGCGCCGGGTCTCTCCGTTTCTCGTTCCGATGATGATGGCGAACGCCGCCGGTGCGTCGATCTCGATGCGCTTCGGCTTCAACGGCCCGAACGAGACGATCTGCACGGCCTGCGCCGCCGGGACACACGCGATCGGATACGCGGCCCGACTGATCGCCTGGGGGCTCGCCGACGCGGTCATCACGGGTGGTACCGAGGCGGCTGGTACGCCGACGTCGATGGCCGGCTTCGGCAACATGACCGCCCTGTCGTCGACGGGGACGAGTCGCCCGTTCGACGCCGACCGCGACGGGTTCGTGATGGGCGAGGGCGCCGCGGTCCTGGTGCTCGAGGAGTGGCAGGCTGCCCGCGATCGTGGCCGCCCGATCCTCGGCGAGATCCTCGGTTCGGCGAGCAACGCCGACGCACACCACGTCACGGCCCCTGCGCCAGGCGGTGTCGGCGCGATCACCTGCATGCGCCTGGCCATCGCCGACGCCGGCTTGGAGCCAGCTGACATCAAGCACATCAACGCCCATGGCACCTCGACACCGCTGAACGACGCGGCCGAGGCCGCGGCGATGCTCGAGGTCTTCGGCTCCCGGGCAGTCCCCGTCACGTCGACGAAAGGCGTCACCGGGCATGCGCTCGGAGCCGCCGGCGCGCTCGAAGCGGCAGCCGTGCTCCTGTCGATGCAGCACCGACTTCTGCCACCGACCGCCAACACCAAGGTCGTTCCCGACGAGTTCGGGCTCGATCTCGTCATCGGTGAGCCGCGACCCTGGGAACCAGGACCAGCGATCTCGAACAACTTCGGCTTCGGCGGGCACAACGGCACGGTCGTGATCGCACCCCCGTCCTGAGCGCCGTCACGCGTCGACGACGACGAACAGCAGGTCGCACTCGCACGCGACCGTGCCACCGAGCAGCGCCCGGCCCGATCCCTTGCCGGCGCGGGTCGAGAGCCGGCCCAGCTCGCATTCGAGGATCAGCTCGTCGCCGGGACCGACCTGACGCCGGAAACGCGCCCCGTCGAGACCGCCGAACAGCGGCAGTCGACCGGCGAAGCGATCGTCGTTCAACACGGCGACGGCGCCGATCTGAGCGATCGCCTCGCACATCAGCACGCCCGGCAGGGTGGGCCGGCCGGGGAAGTGGCCGGTAAAGAACCACTCGTCGCCGGTGAGCGACCAGCGGCCGCGGGCCGACTGTCCGGGCACGACTTCGAGGACCTCGTCGACGAACAAGAACGGCGGCCGGTGCGGCAACCAGATCGTCGGGTCCATCGCCGGAATCTACGCCCGCCGCGCCGCCGATCGCAGGATTCTGGGCGCGCCTAGACGCCCCGCACACGACCCGACCACGGGCTATACCACCTGCGCTCCAGATTTAAACAATCATTTCTCCGCGGACCGACGGAATTTCACTCTGCGTGTTACAGTGGCAACTGCATCCGGTTGTCCTACGTCTCTGAGGAGGTCCAAATGCATTACGTCAAGCCTTGCTGATTTTCGCCATTGATCAATCCCGCCGAATGCGACCACGCCCGAAGAAGCCCTCCCGTGGGCGCGCGTGTGCGTGATAGTGGTCGGGTATCGACCGCATGTTGTCATCGATGTAGTGATCGAAGCCGTAGTGTTCGCTGACTACGATCGCAAGACGCAGCCATAGCCTTGACTTCACAATGTCGTCAGGATTCGCGTCGTGCTTTCGCCAGACAACCATCGGAACTGCACAGAGCTCGCACTCCGCGATCCAACATTCGTCATCTTCGTAAAACCAAGGTGTCAGCCGGTTCGCCTCACACAGTTCGCACATCCATTGGAACTGTACGTGTCAGCTCACCCCAACCAGTGGATTCACGATAAAGGAAGCCTTCGAGTCGGAGGCTTCCTTTGTCGCGTCACTGCTCGGCCGATCACCGCGATCTCGGCCGTCGCTCACGGGGCATCGATCGCCTGGCGAACCTCCGCGACGTAGTCGCCAACCGCATCGGCGCCAGCCTCCATCAGCCGGCGCACGACGGACGCGCCCTGCACCACACCATCGGCGACGCGGGTCGCCTCGCGCGCCTGCGGGGCGTCCGACACCCCGACACCCACGAGCACCGGAACGTCGGTGATCGCCTTGACCCGCATCGCCAACGCAGTCGCCGTCGCGGCCAGCGTGGTTCGCTCGCCGGTGACGCCGAGCAGCCCGACCGAGTAGATGAAACCACGCGAGCGGGCAGCGATCAGCGGGAGCCGCGCATCGGGCGCGGTGGGGGCCGCGAGCATGATCGTCTCGACCCCCTCGTGATCGGCCGCCCTCGTCCACGGCTCCGATTCCTCGAGCGGCAGGTCGGGCAGGATGCACCCGTCAACACCGGCTCTGACCAGCCTGTTCGCGAACCGTCGGTGGCCGTCGTGATGGACGATGTTGTAGTACGTCATCACGATCAACGGAATCGAGACGTCCAGTGCCGGGACCTCGTCGAGGATCGCCGGGGGAGTCGCTCCGGCCTCGAGCGCCGCTTGTGAGGCCTGTTGGATCACGGGCCCGTCCATCACCGGATCGGAGAACGGCACGCCGATCTCGACGGCGTCGGCGCCCGCCGCGGCGGCGGCACGGATCGCGTCCTGCCAGCCCGGGTAGCCACCGGTGATGTACGGCACGAGGAGCTTGCGGCCGGCGTCGCGCTTGGCCCGGAACTCCGCCTCGAGCCGGGGCATCAGGAGACGATGTCCAGCATCTGCGCGACGTCCTTGTCGCCCCGCCCCGACAGGTTCATGAGGACCACCGCGCCGGCCAGCGACGGAGCCTCGCGGACGATCCACGCCAATGCGTGCGCGCTCTCGAGGGCGGGGATGATCCCCTCGGTTCGCGACAGCAATTGGAACGCGTCGACGACATCGGCGTCGGTGACGTTCGGGTACTCGGCACGCCCGATCGACGACAGGTACGCGTGCTCGGGTCCGACACCCGGATAGTCGAGCCCAGCGGAGATTGACTGTGCTTCTTCGACCTGTCCGTACTCGTCTTGCATCAAGTAACTCCGCATCCCGTGGACGACACCGGGTACGCCGCGACCGACCGCCGCACCACCCGCCGGTTCGACGCCGACGAGGCGGGTCGACATGTCGACGAATCCGGAGAAAATTCCGATCGCATTCGATCCCCCGCCCACGCATGCGACGACGACATCAGGGTCGGCACCCGTCAGTTTTCGGCATTGCTCGCGAGCCTCGTCGCCAATCACACGATGGAATTCGCGCACCATCCAGGGGTACGGATGAGGACCCATGACCGATCCGAGGCAATAGTGAGTATCACTCACAGTGGCGACCCAGTCTCTCATGGCTTCGTTCACGGCGTCCTTCAGCGTGCGGCTCCCGGACTCGACGGCTTCGACCTCGCTGCCGAGCAGGCGCATGCGGAACACGTTCAACGCCTGCCGTTCCATGTCGACGGAGCCCATGTACACCTTGCACTCGAGCCCCAGCAGTGCGGCGGCCGTGGCCGAGGCGACGCCGTGCTGACCGGCACCCGTCTCGGCGACGAGCCGGGTCTTGCCCATCCGCTTGGCCAGGAGGGCCTGTCCCAGCACGTTGTTGATCTTGTGCGATCCGGTGTGGTTCAGATCCTCTCGCTTCAGCAGCAGTCGGAGGCCCAAACGGGCACCGAGCTGGTGGCACTCGGTCAGGATCGATGGACGGCCGGCGTAGTCGCGCAAGATGGCGTCGAGGTCGGCGCGAAAGGAGGCGTCTGCCCAGGCCTCCCGGAAGGCGGCTTCGAGCTCCTGGCACGCCGGCACGAGCGTCTCCGGCACGAATCGTCCTCCGAAGTCGCCGAAGCGCCCGGTCGAGCTCGGATCGCTCATCACTGTGTGTGGTCGTTCCGTCACTCGTCCGCCCAATCGTACGGGAGCTCGTCCGGTCCGAGGTACGGGGCGGGTGCGGCGGCCCTTGCGTTGTCAACGAACCGCTTGACCTTGAGCGCATCCTTGCGGCCGGGCGCCGACTCGACGCCAGTGGAGACGTCGACGCCCCATGGTTCGACGACCCCGATCGCCTCGGCGACGTTGTTGGGGGTCAGCCCGCCAGCGAGGATGACTCGTACCGTGTCGGGGGCTTCGGCCGCCAGATCCCAGTTGAACACCTTGCCCGAACCAGGGCTCGGGGCGTCGACGAGGATCAGGTCGGTGCCGTAGTGATCGGCGCGCGCCAGCTCCGGCGACCCGGCGGCGAAGGCCTTGATCATCCATCGGACGTTCGCCGCGACCTCGATAGCCTGCGCCGGCGTTTCGTTGCCGTGGAGTTGAGCCGCCTTCACTCCTGCTTGGTGGACGAGCTTGATGACACGCGACGGGTGCTCGTCGCGAAACACGCCGACGGTCAGGATCTCGGGTGGCAGGCGGCGGGTGATGTCGAAGACCTGCTGAGCGGAGACCTGGCGGGGCGATGGAGCGAACATGAACCCCAGCGCATCGGCACCCATCGCGACCGCGAACAGCGCGTCGTCCTCGTTGGTGATTCCGCAGATCTTCACGAACATGCTGCGGCGAACGGTACTCCTGCCGACCTGCACCCGAGGTGGTCGGTTCAGCGGCGTAGTTCGGCGATCGCGGCCGCCGGGTCGTTCGACGTCACGAGTGTCTCGCCGACCAGGATCGCGTGGTAACCGGCGTCGCGCAGGGCGCGTGCGTCGTCGTTGCCACGCACACCCGACTCGGCGACCTTGACGACATCGTCGGGAATGACGCCCGCCATGCGCACAGCCCGCTCGTGGTCGACCTCGAACGTGGTCAGGTCGCGCTGGTTCACGCCGATCAACGTCGCCCCGGCCGCCAGGGCGCCCTCGAGCTCGGGTTCGTCGTGGATCTCGACGAGCACGTCCAGCCCGATCTCGGTCGCCTGGCGGTGGAGATCCGCGAGCTCCGCAGCCTCGAGCGCGGCCGCGATGAGCAGCACGCAGTCGGCGCCCATCAACCGCGCGTCGGCGACATCGAGCGGCGACACCGTGAAGTCCTTGCGCAGCACGGGGAGCGAACAACCTCGGCGGGCGGCGCGCAGGTCAGCAGGTGAACCGCCGAAGAACTCGTCGTCGGTGAGCACCGAGATGCACGACGCGCCACCGCGCTCGTACGTGTGGGCGAGAGCGCCCGGGTCGAGCGAGGCGTTGAGGTCGCCCTTCGACGGCGATCGGCGCTTGATCTCGGCGATCACGGCGAGCCCGGCGGTGCTCGCGAGCGCGTGGCGAAAGCCACGAGTCGCAGGCGCCAGCGCGACCTGAGCCACGAGATCCTCGACCGATCGCGTATC
>DASUEW010000377.1:0-4788 GCA_036274875.1 Ilumatobacteraceae bacterium | reverse complement strand
CTCGCCCTGCTCGTACGTATCGGCGAACACGACGGCGATCGCCTCGCCGACGAAACGGACCCGATCGACGGCGAGCGGTGGGCGGGCGAAGTCGTCGTGGACCTTCATGAACCCGTGGTGGGGCGCGACGCCGAGCTCGGCGGCGGTCCACACCGCGACGACACCGGGCATCCCGATCGCGTCCTCGACGTGGATCGCCGTGATCGTGCCGTGGGCGACACTCGACCGGACGAACACAGCCTGCAGCGCGCCGTCGAGTTGGAGGTCGGCGACGTACCGCCGCTGGCCGCGGAGCAGCCCGGGATCCTCCGTGCGCAACACCCGAGTGCCCAGTACTGAACCGCGGATCGCACCGTTGTCCGAGCCGAGACCGGCGTCATGGGTCGTGTCGTGAACGGTCTCGTCGATCGAACCAGCCATGCGGCGAACGTACCGTGCGGCATGGCATAGTGCCGCACGGTGCACCCGGTCCCCCGTCCCCCCACGGTGAACGGCATCGACCCGGCGCCGTTGTACCTCACGGCCTTCTTGGCGGTCGGGTTGTCCGTCAGCATCCTCGGCCCAGCCCTGAGCGAGCTGCGCGAGCGGTCGGGATCGACCCTCGGCGCGATCGGCGTGCTGTTCGTCACCCAGTCGTTCGGCTACATCGCCGGCTCGTTGGGCGGCGGGGCCGCGCTCGACCGCATGCACGGGCACCGCCTTTTCGCGGGGTCGCTGATCGTGATGGGACTGGCGCTCGGCACCGTGCCGCACGTCAACTCGCTCGTCGGGCTGGCGATCGTCTTCGGGGTGCTCGGCATCGGTGCCTCCGCCGTCGATCTCGGCGCCAACACGATGCTGATCTGGCACCGCGGGAGTGAGGTGGGCCGGGCGATGAACCTGTTGCACCTGTGCTTCGGGATCGGTGCCCTGTCGTCGCCGCTCTTGGTGCAGCTGGGACTCGGCGTCGGCGCGACCGGCGGCGCGATCGCCACCTTTGCCATCGCCGGCTGGGCATTGCTGGTGCCGCCGCCGCAGGCACCGGTGGTCAAGCGTGACGAGCACACGGACACGACGCTCGGACTGCTCGCGCTGGCGGCGATGTTCTTCCTGCTCTACGTCGGCCTCGAAGTCGGATTCGGCGGATGGATCCACACGTACGGGGAGGAGATCGACTTCTCATCGTCCGGCGCGACATGGCTGACCGCCCTGTTCTGGATCTCGTTCACGCTGGGTCGCCTGCTGGCGGCGTGGCTGGCGCACAAGGTGGTGCCCAAGACGCTCCTCGGCGGCGCGTGCACGCTCGCCGTCGCCTCGGCGCTGGTGATGGCGATCGGTGACGGCGCGCCGATCGTCGTGTGGCCGGCCACTGCGGTGTTCGGGTTGGCGGTCGCGCCGCAGTTCCCGGTGATGTTCACCTACCTCGAACGTCACATCAATGTCACCGGCTCGGCGACGTCGTGGTTCGTCTGCGGTGCCGGGGTCGGAGGCTTGGCGTTCCCCTGGTTGATCGGTCAGTGGTTCGACCACTCCGGAGCCGGCGCGATGCCACTGGCGACGACGTTGCTGGCCGTGGCCACGCTGGCGTGGTTCGTCATGCTCAACCGGGTCTTCGTCGCCCGATCCGGATCGGTGTGACCTTCGCACGTCGACGAGATCGTCGTCGCTGAGGCATCGGGCGAGGCATCCCCCGGTACCCTTTCCCGGATGCTGATCGCGGCTGAGGAGGTGCGGTCGGACTTCGCCGAGATCGATGTTCAGTGGTGGGCATGGGTGGCGCTCGTCGTGGTGATCATCGCGATGCTCGGCATCGACCTCGTCCGCCACCGCGGCGACAAGGAGCCCACAATGCGGGGCGCGCTCGCCGAGTCGACGGTCTGGGTGCTGTGCGGGCTCTCGTTCGCCGTCGTGATGCTGATCGCGTTCGGCGGCGAGGCGTTCGGCGAGTACATCAGCGGCTACCTGATCGAGAAGTCGCTCAGCGTCGACAACGTGTTCGTGTGGTCGATGATCTTCGGGACGATGGCGATCCCGCTGAAGTACCAGCACCGCGTCCTGTTCTGGGGGATCTTCGGAGCGCTCACGCTGCGCGCCGTCTTCATCTTCGCGGGGAGCGCGTTGATCACCAAGTTCTGGTGGCTGCTGCTGGTGTTCGGCGTGTTCCTCGTTTACACCGGAATCAAGGTCATTCGTCACCGCGACGACGAGGACGAGGAGAGCGCGCAGCGAGGTGTCGGCCTGCTGCGTCGCTTCATGCCGGTGACCGACAAGATCGAGGGTCACGCGTTCATCACGCGGATCGACGGCAAGCGGGCCGCAACGCCGCTGCTCGCGGCACTCGTCGTGGTCGAGGTCACCGATGTCATCTTCGCCGTCGACTCGGTGCCGGCCATCCTCGCCGTGTCCCGCGAGCCCTATCTCGTCTTCGCGTCGAACGCGTTCGCGATCCTCGGTCTGCGGGCGATGTACTTCCTGCTCGCCAACGCCAAGGAGAAGTTCCACTTCCTGTCACACGCCCTCGGCGGGATCCTCGTGTTCGTGGGCCTCAAGATGGCCGTCTCGCATTGGCTCCACCTCAACACCTACGTGTCGCTCGTCGTCATCCTCGGCATGCTCGCGGCGGCGGTCGTCTTCAGCCTGCGCCGCAACCGCATCCAGCTCGAGCGGGACGCCACCGACCGGTCCGGCCAGGACGCCTGACGGTCGGGCTACGTGCCGGCGTGCGCCGGCAGGCGGGGCAGGCGGCGGGATGGCGGCGGAGGCGGCTCGAACCCGGCGCGGCGGTCGTCGAGTCGGGCAAACGCCTCGGTGGCGATCGTGATGAACCGTTGGGCGACGGGCGACAATGTCCGGTTCCTGCGCCATACGAGGGAGATCACGCGCTCGGCGATCGGCGGGTCGAGCTGTCGCAACGCGACCGACGTGTCGTTGAGGTCGAGGGCGAGCAATGGCATCACGGCCATGCCCATCCCGGCCCGCACCATGGCGACCACGGCCGAGTTGTCGTTCGTACGGAACACGTACTCGGGGCTGCACCCCGCGGCGCGCAGCCCGGCTTCCATGGCGCGGTGACATGCGTTGTCGTGCTGGCCGATGAGCGGTTGGCTGACGAGGCGCCGCACACACATCGGCCCGTCGTCGACGGCACCGTGTGGGGCGACCACGACGAACGGATCGCGGTACAGCACGCGCCCGTCGAGCTCGTCGGGGAGCTTGCCGACCATGAACGTGAGCTCGAGCTCGCCGTCGAGGAGCTTCTCGACGAGCTCGTCCTCCGAGTCGGACTCGAACGGTCGCACGACGAGCCCGGGGTGATCGCGGCGGAGCTCGTGGATGACGGTCGGCAGGACCGCGACCGAGATGCTCTGGAACGTCCCGATGTCGAGGCGGCCCACGTCGCCGGCACGGAAGCGGTCGACGTCGTCGGCGATCGCGTCGATCCGGCGCAGGACGTCGCGGGCGTGCTCGAGCATCATCTCGCCCAGCGGCGTGATCTCAACGGGCCGTGGCCCACCCGGACGGTCGAACAGGGCACCGCCGACGAGTCGCTCGAACGCCGCGATCTGCTGGCTCACCGCTGATTGCGTGTAGCCGAGCCGCTCGGCGGCGCGCCCGAACGTGCCTTCGGTGGCGACGGCGTCGAGGGCGATCAGGTGTCGTGTCTCGAGGTCGCGGAACGACGGCATGTCCATCAGCATAGCTGATGATCACCAGTAGGGATCATCGCTAGCGTTTGTGGACCTTTCTTCGTATGTTGGACCCATGAACCCCTCTGCCGCTTCGGACTCCGTGTTCGACCTCAACCGAGATCTCGGCGTGCTCGCGACGCTGATCGCCGAGCACGGCATCGAGGCGGTCGCCGCCAGCGGACGTCTCGACGGCGTCGTGCGCGCGGCCCGGCGCGGCGGCGCGTTCGCGACGCTCCTGGCCATCGTCGTCGACGACACCGCCCCGCCGGTGGCACGCGAGCGGGCGTTCGGCAACCTGGCGACGAAGCTCGCCGCGCCGCGCCCGATGGCGCTACCGCGGATC
Organism: Ilumatobacteraceae bacterium; assembly: GCA_036274875.1. GTDB lineage: Bacteria > Actinomycetota > Acidimicrobiia > Acidimicrobiales > Ilumatobacteraceae > JALOLG01. The sequence goes on along the minus strand of DASUEW010000377.1, from coordinate 777 downwards.
GCCGCCTGAGGGTGCAGGCCGTCACTGCGTTCCCCGGAAGCGGGTGCCCCGTAGCCTGACGGCATGAGTTCCCCGGTGATCCAGACGATCCCGCTGGGATTCCAGTGGCAGACCGTCGACCCGTACCTGTTCTGCGTCCACCACCTCGACCACTACCCGGCCGGTAACGATCGTCTCGGACCGGCCGCTTCGCTCGCCGGTCGCCCGTTGGGACAGGACTTCGAAGGCATCGACGGTTGGCGGATGTACCACGGCACGGAGGTGCCCGGCTTCCCGCAGCATCCGCACCGCGGGTTCGAGACGATCACGTTCGTACGGCAAGGTCTCGTCGACCACTCCGACTCGCTCGGCGCGGCCGCCCGGTACGGGCGTGGCGATGTGCAGTGGATGACGGCCGGACGCGGAATCGTGCACGCCGAGATGTTCCCGCTCGTCGAGGCTGACGAACCGAACACGCTCGAGCTGTTCCAGATCTGGATGAACCTGCCGGCCGCCGACAAGATGGTCGAGCCGTACTTCGCGATGCTGTGGGACGACGACATCCCGCGCCGCGAGGTCACCGGCACGGACGGTGGCGCGGTGGAGATCTCCGTGATCGCCGGCCAGCTCGGCGAGCAGGCGCCGCCCCCGCCGAGCTCGTGGGCGGCGCGGGCCGACGCCGACGTTGCGATCTGGCACGCCCGATTCGACGCGGACGGGCGATGGGTCATGCCGCCCGCGCGCGACTCCGACACGGTTCGGACCCTGTACGTGTTCGAGGGGACCGGGCTGTCGGTC
>DASUEW010000376.1:0-3713 GCA_036274875.1 Ilumatobacteraceae bacterium | reverse complement strand
CCGCCTTCTCCGGTGAGTCGAGCACCTCCCCGTCGACGAAACCCATCACGTAGAACGGCGCTCCGTTGACCGACTCGTCGGTGCACAGGCCGTATGTCGGCGCCACGGGGACCCCGGTCGTGCCGACGGCGGAGATGATGCGGTGTTCTCTCGCCATGTCGTGGGCCGTGGCCAGCACGTGGCCGAGCGGCGGACGGCGCACGACGAACCGCCGGCCGTCGGCTCCCCGCACGGCATACGTGAGGTTCGAGCGACCGCCGACGATCAACGCGAACGTGAACGGGGCGACTGCCCCCTCGACGTTGTCGGCCAGCCACGCCGACTCGCGCTGATCGTCGAGTCCGTTGATGGGTCGCGGCACGGACGGCGACGGTAGCGGTCAGCCGGGCCGGCCGACGACTGCGACCTTGCTCCAGTTCACCGCCGCGACCTTCACGAACGATCCGGTGTTCGTGGCGTGGACCAGCGTCCCGTCCCCGAGGTAGATCCCGACGTGGCTGATCGGGCTGTAGTAGAAGATCAGGTCGCCCGCTTGGGCCTCGCTCGCCGGCACGTGCGGCACTGACGCCGCCTGGGCCCGCGACTGGTGCGGCAGGTAGACGCCGGCCTGCCCCCATGCGTACGACGTGAGCCCCGAGCAGTCGAACGCCTCCCCGGGGATGGCTGCGGCGTAGCGGTACGGGACACCCTGCTGCGCGAGCGCGGCGGAGATCGCCGTCCCCGCCAGCGACGAGGGTGCCGGATAGTTGACCGGATCGGCGACCGGCGTGGGCGTCGCGTCATTGGACGGGGTCGGTGCCGGCGCAGCACCGCCGCCTCCGCCGCCACCACCAGTCCCGCTTCCGGATCCGCCGCCACCGGTTCCACCGCCGGTGGTGCCGGCACTCGCGGTGTTGGCCCGCGCCGCCGCGGCATCGCGCGCCAGCTGGCGGGCCGACTCTTCGGCGCGACGCACTTCTTCGGCCGCGATCGCGGCGCCGAGCTCGGCCTCGGCCTCGGCACGCCGCTCCTTGTACTCGGCCGTCAGCTCGATCGTCGCCGCGTGCGCCTCGGCGATCGTCTCGCTGAGCACCTCGGCCGCCTCGAGCTTGTCGGCCAGGTCGGCGCGATCGGCCTCGAGATCGGCGATCAGGGCGTCGAGATCGTCGGTGGTCGCGGTCCCGATGCTGAGCGCGACACGTGACAGCTGGTCGCGCTGCAACGTGTCGCTGTAGGTGGCGGCGTTCGAGAAGAGCGGTCCGAGCACGTCGCCGCCGGCGCCGGTGAACGCCCGCACCGCGACCTCGGAAAGGTCGCCGCGCAGCGTCTCGAGCTCGGCTTCCTTCGCCGCGACCCGGGCCCGGGCGGCGACGACCTCCTCGTCGAGCTGCTTCTGCTCGTCGATCGCGACGACGTAGTCCTCGGCGAGGATGTCGGCCTGCTTCTCGAGCTCGGCGAGCTCGTCGACGATGCGCTCGACGTCACGCCGCTCGTCGTCGACCTGGCTGGCGACCACGTAGCCGGCATTCATCGACGGTGCGACGACCGCGATGGCGCACGCCACGACGAATGCTCTGGTTCTGCGCTTCATGGGACGGTCGCAGCCTAGCGTTCGTTACGAACGTGTTGCGAACGGATCACGGATACCGCTCGTCATGATCGCCTCAAGCGATAGCCGTCACTCCCACACGCCTCCATGTCTCATTCCCATACGCCTCCATGTCTCATTCCCATTCGATGGTGCCGGGTGGTTTGGAGGTGATGTCGTACGCGACCCGGTTGATGCCGGGGACCTCGTTGATGATGCGGTTCGACATCCGTTCCAGCACGTCGTAGGGCAGCCGCGCCCAGTCGGCCGTCATCGCGTCGTCGCTGGTCACGGCCCGGATGACGATGGGGTGGCCGTACGTCCGCTCGTCGCCCATGACGCCCACCGACCGGATGTCGAGGAGGACCGCGAACGCCTGCCAGATCTCGCGTTCGAGCCCGGCGGCGGCGATCTCCTCACGCACGATCGCATCGGCGTCCTGAAGGATCGCCACCGTGTCGGGCGTCACCTCACCGATGATCCGCACGCCGAGGCCGGGTCCCGGGAACGGCTGCCGCCACACCAGCTCGTCGGGCAGACCGAGCTCGACGCCGAGCCGGCGGACCTCGTCCTTGAACAGGTCGCGGAGCGGCTCGACGAGCTCGAGCGTCATGTCGTCGGGGAGCCCACCGACGTTGTGGTGGCTCTTGATCACGTCGGCCGTGCCGTCGGCGCCGCCGCTCTCGATCAGGTCGGGGTACAGCGTGCCCTGGACGAGGAACTCGGCCTCGGTCAGCCCGCCGGTGTTCTCCTCGAAGATGCGCACGAACAGCTCGCCGATCGCCTTGCGCTTCACTTCCGGATCGGTGATCCCTCGGAGCGCCTCGAAGTAGCGGTCGCCGGCCGTGACGTGGATCAGCTCGAGTCCCATCGTGCGCCGGTAGGTCTCGACGATCTGTGCGCTCTCGTCCTTGCGCATCAGTCCGGTGTCGACGTACACGCAGGTGAGCTGGTGGCCGATCGCGCGATGTACGAGCGCGGCCGCGACCGACGAGTCGACGCCGCCCGACAGCGCGCAGATCGCCCGCGCGTCGCCCACCTGGGCCCGGATGCTGGCAACGTGCTCCTCGACGACCGAGCTCATGCGCCACGTCGGGTCGCATCCGGCGAGGTCGTGCAGGAACGTACGCAGCACGGCCATCCCGTGCGGCGTGTGCACGACCTCGGGGTGGAACTGCACGCCCCAGATCCGTCGCTCGTCGTTCTCGAGCACCGCGACGGGCGCGTCGTTGGTCGCCGCGGTCGCCACGAAGCCGGGCGGTGCTTCGGTGATCGCGTCGAAGTGGCTCATCCACACGTCCTGCTCGTCGGGGATGTCGGGGCCGAGCACCGAGGACTCGTGCGTGCGGGTGAGGTGGGTGCGGCCGTACTCGCCGCGCATCCCCCGGCCGACGGTGCCTCCGAGTTGCTGGGCGATGAGCTGGGCTCCGTAGCAGATCCCGAAGATCGGCACACCGAGCTCGTAGATCGCCGGATCGAGCCGTGGCGCCCCCTCGACGTGGACGCTCTTGGGGCCGCCCGACAGGATGATCGCCGACGGGTCACGGGCGACCATCTCGGCCGCGCTCATCCGGTGCGGCACGATCTCGGAGTACACGTCGAGCTCGCGGACCCGGCGGGCGATGAGCTGGGCGTACTGGGCGCCGAAGTCGACGACGAGCACCGGTCGTCGAGGGGCGTGCGCGTCAGGCAGGTTCAAGAACCTGATGGTAGACAGGGAGCGTGGGTGAACGCCTCGTACTCGTGATGACTGGCGCGAGCGATCCGCCGCCGCCAGCCACCGACAACGTGTTCATCCCGGCGGATCGCGATCTCGGCGAGTGCATCACGGCGGTCCCCAAGCCCGGCTGCGGCAGCGAGGCACGCAGCGACTGGCACCAGGGGCTCGTGCTCGGCCTGATGGTCGCCGGGCTGATCGTGATCGGGTGGCGGATCGGGCGGGCTGTCCGGCGCGGCGAAGCGAAGCACGACGTCGACGTGACCTCGACTTGATCCCGACTTGAGCTCAGGCGTCGAGCGCGATCTCGTACTCGATCGCGCGGTGAAGCGGTTCGAAGCCGAGTTGGCGGTACAGGCGCGCGGCACCGGTCGGGCTCTCGCTGTCGACGCCGATCGCCGCATGGGTCAGGCCGGCCGCGGAGAACGC